>JAATFF010000021.1 GCA_015655335.1 Lysobacterales bacterium
TGCATGCAACGCTGCCTCCACATAAAGACGCGCTGCCCAGGCGTCAGCAAAATAGTTGGGTGTGTCAGGCGTCAACAAGGCAGGACTTTCGATGCCTGTTATGCGTACGAGTGGCAATAGCAGATATTGGTAACGGCCCGTGCGATCCTTGAACACCGCATAGCCATCCGCGATGCCGTGAGGTGTATCGACTTCGGCGCACGGGGAGGGCGGGTAGATGTTTCGTGCGGCAGTGACCGCGCATTCGTCGTGGATCAGTGTCCATAGCCGATTGCGATCTTCATGGTGCGTCAGGGTCTTAGTTGGTAGAGAGCTATGGGTTGCGGCAACGAAGGTGGGTGTCACCAGCCAACCAAGCGCAAGCAGCCATCCGCACGCCCAGCGCCAGCTCGGGACCACGATTACGGCGCGGCCATGATGCTGTTGACGTACGCACCGAAGCGTTGGCGTTCGTGCGGATCCAGGCTGGCCAAAACCATCCATGACTGATGGATCAAGGGATTGATGCGTACGCCATGGTCCCAGACCTCGTAATAAAGATGGGGTCCGGTCGACAGGCCCGTGCTACCCACGTAACCGATGATGTCACCGCGATGGACACGACTGCCCAGATGGATGTGTGAGGCGAAGGCACTGAGATGTCCGTAACGAGTCGATAGGCTGGCGTCATGTTTGATCTCGATCAGACGTCCATACTCGCCACGCCATTCGGAGATATCGACTACGCCATCCATCGTGGCCCGTACCGGTGTCCCGGTGGGCGCGGCGTAGTCGATACCTTGATGAAATTCATTACCGCCGAGTACCGGCTGGATGCGCCAGCCCCATCCCGATGAGATGCGTGCATCCGATACCGGCAGCAATGGATCGAGCACTCGGTAGCCCTGGCCATGCGCGCCGACCATGAAATCGTGGCCACGGCTATCAACGTAGTGATAGACCCTGTCCGTATGCCCTTGGTAATCGAACTGGATATAGGCCAGTTGCATGCGCACATCGGATTTGCCGGCGGGAATCAAGGCCAACGTGCAGCGGCTGTTCTTGGGTAAGCGTTCCGCGATATGCCATTTGTCGCGTGCGTAAGCGATCGTCGCCGCCACGACAGGGTGATGGCCAAGCAAACGGGTCAGTTCCGCGCTAAGAAGATGGCCCGGTGCCAACGGTGTGATCCGTGGATTCGTAGCAACCGCAACGCCGAGGACGGCGGCCTGATGAGTTGGCGATATAGCGGCATTTTCAGATACGAGACGCGCCGTGCTTACCGCATCGCCGGTGATGCCCGCAAACAGGGAGACCGAAGAGGGTTCGGGTTGATCGGTCTGTCGCGCGAGCTTCCTTCCTGCCTCATCCCGAATGACGCGCAGATCAACGAGTGAATCGTCTTTCGTGCCTGAGGTGGCCACGCAGGCATCGAACACATCGCCCGGCCGCATATGTTTCAGTGCCTGGCGTGTCGTGGGATCAGCCTTCCTGAGCCATGCCGTGAAATGATTGGCATCGACGCCACCGCGCAAGGCCAGGCCCATGGCATTGTCGCCGCTACGAATGATTTCTCGATGCGATGTGCAACGTATTGCTGTGACCTTGGCATACACCCCTGTCGAACTCAACGCGGCCAACGCCGCAACACACGATGCCACTCGCTTCATCCGCAATCCCCCTGTTGCTGCGGGTTGAATGGATCAGGATGTTATAACATTGCTTTTAGCGTTTAACGCAGATTAAATAGATGGCGGCAGAGCAGGGTAGATCCGCACATTTTCGTTCATCCCATCGATGCACCATCGAGCATCTTGAACTACGAGGACACGATGAAGCCGGTCTCATCTATGTCTCCCGTTACGCATGGCCAGACGATCCAAGCGCTTGCCGTTGCTGCGCGCTTGTGCGTTGCGCGTGGTGTGCAGTTCACCGAGCTGAGACGCCGGCTCCTCGAAACGTTATGGGTGGCCCATGAACCGCTGGGCGCTTATGAAGCATTGCGCCGACTGGAGGGTTCGTGGGGCCGCACACTTAAGCCCACAACCGTGTATCGGGCGCTCGATTTCCTGTTGGAGCAGGGGCTCGCGGTACGTATCGAAAGCCGCAATGCGTATGTCCCTTGTGCGCATCCGGACCAGCCGCACACGAGCGTGTTTTTCGTATGTGATCAGTGCCGCGTTACCATCGAAGTCGATGATTCGGAAGTGGGGCGATTATTGAAGTGTGACGCGACAGCGCTGGGTTTCGACGTACGGCGCAGGGTGTTGGAGCTCCAAGGCACTTGCGCCCACTGTCTTGCAATGCGCTGACACAGATGGCTTTAGAGCGTCGCCAGTCGTCGAGGCATCAATTTGCTGAGCATTTGGCCCGTTTCAGTTACAGCTGAATAACGTTCTGCACCAAGCCATGGTGCAGAACGTTCCGTGACATCAGAAGTCTTTCTGAAGTGTCAGATAGAGGCCGCGACGCGGACCGAATTGAGGTGCACCTACGCCAATGCCTGTGCCGCTGCGTAGTTCGTAGATGCGATCCAACAGATTGATCACCGCCAACGATGTATGGAGCGCTCCGAAGCCATCGAAGTTGAAGTCGTGCGAGATGTTGGCGTTGAGCTGGAAGTAATCTGGCAGTGACAAGCCATTGGGCGTCAAACCATCCTCGCGCAAGCCGCTGCCAAAAATATAATCGGCGCCGACCTTGGTCGTATCCGTAATCGCATAGTTCACACCGCCCGATGACGTCTCCTTCTGGTCGTGATCGAGATGGATGAAGTTGTCGGCGATGTATGCCAGATCGACGGGGTTGAAGTTGTACTGGCTGGTGATGACATCCTTGCCCATCGCGCGGTTGTAGGAGAAGTTGAAATACGCCGACACCTTGCCATGGTTGTAAGTGAGCGTAAATTCGTTGCCGCGCACTTTGCCGTATTTGTAGTTGAAGGTGGAATACACCAGAGCCGTACCGAACTGCCCTTCATCTTGAAGTCGGCTTACGTTGCGGTAGTAGTTATCCAGCCCCACTGTCCAGTCCGATCCGATGTTTTGCGAAATGCCCAGGTCGTAATAGTTGGAACGCTCCGCCAGGGGCGTGTTGTTGCCGTAGTTTTTGACCGCATTGGTGGTATTGGCGAAGGCTGCGATGTCCTCGCTGGAAATCAGCTCCGTTTGAGGCGGCGTGAAATAGCGGGAATACCCTGCATGCACCGTCGTGCTATCGGTCGCTTGCCACACCACGCCCACCCGCGGGCTCAACTGGCTTTCTTCGCGAGCGGCCGTGTATTGATCGCCGCGTAGACCATAGTTCACCGTCCAACGATCGCTGATGTTCCATTCGTCTTGCACGTAGGCGGCATACGTCTTGGCGGTGATGTTGCTGGTGGTGAAAATGCCGAAAGGCGTCGTGCTGGCCTGACTGCCGTCGGGATTGGCCGGAAATACCAGGGAACTGGTATTGGTAAAGGCGCGGTCGTATTCGCCATACAGGCCATAGCGTAAGGTGTGATTGCTGGCCCAAGGCATCGCGAAATCCGCCTGCAATGTCGAGGCACGATCCGACTGGATGATCTGTCCTGCGACGCCGTTGAACATCAAGTCACCAATGTCATCGGGGTAGTATTGAAGGCCGCTGTAACGCTGTCCCACAGAGACTTGGTAGTCGGTATTGCCGAATTTGCCTTGTAGCGCCAGTTCGCCAAAACGCGTCTGTTCGTCCTGCCTCTCGTTTAGATCGGCGGAGTTAAAATTGGTCAGGTCCAGGTAACCGAACTGCGGTGTCGTGTTGGGATTGTTGGGAATCTGAAAGCGATTGTTGGTCACGCCGAACAAAAAGCTCAGCCGCGTATCGTTATTGATCAGATACGTGACGTCACCAAACCCTTTCACCTGATTGGTGCGATCGTGAATCGGATTGCGGCTGGATGTCGGGTTTTCGATACCGACA
>JAATFF010000111.1 GCA_015655335.1 Lysobacterales bacterium
CGCCCGCACCGGTGGAGGCATTCAAGCGTCATGGCCGTGATTTTATCGTGCGCGAGAATCTGGACGATCTCGTCGCAGGCATGAATGCGCTGGCCGGCAATCAACTGCTCGATGCTGCGCGGATGCGTGAAGAGATCGAGGAACGCGATCGCCAGTTCGATAATCCCTATGCGAAAGACAGCCAGGTGATGGCGATCCACAACGCGCGTCGCTATCGCGGCGATCGCTTGGTACGCGTCGCGAAACCGCACCGCATACTCGATCCCGCCAACGGCCCGTTGATTGCGGTCCGGCTGAATATCCTTACGCGCAAGACACTGGGCGGATTGGAAACGGATCTGCAGGCACGCGTGTTGGGGCATGACGGCCAACCCATGCGTGGGCTCTACGCCGTCGGTGAAGCGGCCGGTTTCGGCGGAGGTGGATTGCACGGTTATCGCGCGTTGGAAGGTAGCTTTCTCGGCGGCTGCCTGTTTTCGGGACGCGTTGCAGGGCGCGCCGCCGCGTCTGTTTTGGCATGAACACGCTGCCGCGCATCGCGATCTACGGTACCGGCATGATCGGCAACTATCTTGGCGGTCGGCTGCACGCGCATGCACATGTGCGGTTCATTGCGCGACCACGAGTAGCCGCTACGCTGAGGCAATATGGGCTGACTGTCAGCGATCTGCACGGTCATCAGCAATACGTGGCGCCGCATGCACTCGATGTGCATACCCAACCTGAAGCCGCGGGCGATACCGAACTCGTGCTGGTGACCGTGAAGTCTGCAGCAACGACCGAAGTCGCGCACGAACTGTCCAAGGTGCTCGCTCCCGGCACGCCGGTTATCAGCTTTCAGAACGGTGTGCGCAATGCAGATGAATTGCGTGCGTCGCTGCCCAGTCACCGCGTTTTCGCCGGCATGGTGCCTTTCAATGTGACCCAGCCCGAACCGGGTCATTTCCATCAGGGCTCCTCCGGCGACCTGATGGCCGAGCGCTCCGCCGACCTTGAATCTTTTCTGCCCGCTTTTGCTGCAAGTGGACTGCCGATTCAACTGCGCGACGATATGCAGGCAGTGCTATGGGCGAAGTTGTTGATCAATCTCAACAACCCGCTAAACGCGCTAAGCGGTTTGCCACTACGCGATGAATTGGCACAGCAACCTTGGCGCCGCTGCCTTGCGCTGCTGCAACGCGAAGGCTTGCAGGTGTTGAAGGTCGCGGGCATTCGTCCGGCACAGCTCACGCCGTTGCCTGCGAACTGGCTGCCAAGCGTGCTGAGTCTGCCGAATGCGCTATTCCAGCGCGTTGCCGCGCGCATGCTGGCTATCGATCCACTGGCACGTTCTTCGACATGGGATGACCTGCAAACCGGGCGACGCACTGAAGTGGACTACGTCAACGGCGAAATCGTCCGACTGGCCATGTCGAAAGGACTTCGAGCGCCCGCCAACGCACACATCGTTGCCCTGATACGTAAGGCGGAACAGTCGTACGTTCGCCAGGATGCCGACGCATTGCTAAACGCGCTGCGCACCGCAGCGTAACGGCGGTCAACGCGACATATCGTCGATGTGCGTCACCTTGCCAGCTACCATGGTGATGATGGTGGTATGACCGTCACGCCGGTATTGCCACGTCTCACCCTTGTCTTTGTCATCGGATTTGGTTTGCTTGCCTTTGCGTTTGCCAGACGTTTTTGACGACGTTTTGCGCGAGCTCCCGCTCTTGCCGCGAGCCGATGGATTGCCGAGCAACGCTTTCACCTTGGCCGCGCTGTCTCCCACCACCAACAGTTGATTGCCGATGCGCAAACTTTCCAATGCGTGCGCGGAAAAGGTGCAGGCGAGTAAAACAATAACGAGATAACGACGCATGACATGCTCCCTGTCTTAATGAGGCCATCGTCCATGGCCAAATCGGATACGTTCTCAGAAGCCTGCACCGGGCTCCGCAAGATACGCCAATTCTTCTGGCGTACTGGTGCGACCCATGACAGCGTTCCGATGCGGGAAGCGACCGAAGCGCGCAATCACCGCGTGATGTTTCCAAGCATATTCGAGAAAATCGGTGTATTGATTGCGCTCGTCAGCGGGCACGTCCTTGCACAGTGCCTCGAACAACGCGATACAGCGCTGCTGTAGCCCTCTATCTTCAGCATGTTCCAACGGAATGTAGGCGAACACACGCTGGATCGGCTGTAGTTGGCGGTCGAAACCTTCCTCGATACCCCACAAGGCTAATTGTTGTGCACGAACGTCCTGCACCCATGCACGTGCATCGCTGCGATAAAGATTGCGCGGAAATTGATCCAGCACGATCAGCCATGCCAGCCAGCCCAGCGGTGTGGACGACCAATCGGCGAGCTTTCCCTCGGCGCCTAGCTCGACCAGTTCGGCGAATCGCTCGCGGATCGCCGCGTCGAACTGCGGATGACCGGAAAACCATTCGTCACGATGTGCGGGATCAAACCAAAACGCCAGCACCGCCATCGCTTCGGACGGTGGGCGCGATGTGCTCAATGCCCGGCGGCCTTGGCCAGGCTATGCATATCCAGATGGATCGACTGCAACCGCGGGAGTTGGCGATGCAAAGCCGTGGTCACGTCTCCGGGCGCCACGCGCACCAAAACGCGCTCGAACGCGCGCAACAGGCTTTGCTCGTGACGGGCGAGCAATCGTATCCAGGCGTCGTCGCTGCGCGGCATGCCGCGCAGCAGCCAGAGGTCGAGCCGACGTCGTGCGACCGCGATCATGCGGCTACGGGTGACGGGCGTGCTGTCGGAGCTGCGCATCTGCGCCTGCAGTTCGGCGATCACCTCGTTCAGCGATTGAGCTTCTTCGTCCAACACACTACGCAAACCCGGCTCGTTGACCTGAGCGGCGGCATGGCGATACAACGCGCGCAGCTCGATGCTGCGGCGTATCAGCCCATTGCATAGATGTCTGGGTTCAAGCGACACGGAGCCGCCTCCTGCTTGGTCACACGTGAAAGACAAGATCATGTTGCAGGACCAGCACTTAGCCGCAGATTAACCCGCTCGGCCGGTTCGGAGGCCGCTCAGCGGGCATTTCACTGGCCCACCTGAACCAAATTCAATGGCCGGCCGTTGCTGGCACGGATGCCTTCCTGCAGCTCCGACAGCCGCTGAATATCGGGGCAAAGAACCTGAATTTCGGGTCGCAAGGCTTGTAGACGCCGCTGCAGGCGAGGTTGAAAGCCGGTGGCGAGGTTGGTTGCACGATCGCGCAGCTCCGCCGCTTGCTGCAAATCGCCGCTCATCGCGGCGTTGACGGCTTGCTGGCCGAGCGCTGACGCGAGCAGCGGTGCAATATCGCCAATCACTTGGTTGGCATACTGGTTGGCGGCATCGCCGTGCCAGTCGTGCGTGCTCTGGCTGCTGGCGATGCGTTGCCGGAGTTCGGCTGATTGGGCGGCGAGCCGTCGATCCAGTTCCGCGCGGGTATCGGCATCCAAACTCAGGCCGCCGGATTCATCCTGGATCGCCTGTATGGTCAATCCCACACCATGCTGAGCTACCGCCTTCACGCGCGGCATCAAGGCGCGAAGGTTTTGCTGGAATAAATCGAGACGATCTTGATCCTCGTTATTCAACGGCACGGACTGACCATCGGTTTGCAGCGTGCCATGGCTCAGCACGACACGCATGGGCGCAGGAGCGGCACGGTCGAATACCAGCCGATCCGGCTGTAAGGTGAGGTCGTAACTGCTGGTGGCGTGACAGACCTTGGCCAGATCCTGGGCGTGCAGGGTGTCGCCGACGACTACCAGCATCGACGCGACGAGCAATTGTTTCATCCGCATGGCTAGGCTTTGTCGGAATGCTGTGTGCATAGGCCCACAGCGATAGAGCCTCTTGCAGGAACTGCTGCTGAATCAGCCCCTACGCGCCCGGAATTGCAGGCGGACGGCAGGCTGACCCAATTGCCAGGCCAGCCACAGCAACACCGGTATGGCGATCGCCCACAATATCGACATGATCAGCGAAATGCGGGCCAGCTCGGCCATTTGAGCGTTGGCCAGTAAAGCCGGATCGGCCGCACCGAGTGCGCGCCATTGCTGCCATGACGCCACGCCGCGATACATGCTCCATACGCACAGGACCAGGGCAACGACGCGCAAAAACGGCCGCGCCCAGGTCTGTCGCAAGATGCAGCCAGCGCAGGCGACGATCACGACGAAACAAGCGGCGAGCGAACCGGCATACCAAGCCAGCATGCCATGTAACGACGCAGCATTCGCGTCGTCGCCCGCGGGAAGCGCCTGCAAGGTGCCCCAAATCTGCTGGATAAAGTGCAAGTGCTGCACCCCGCTATAAGCCGCCATCAACAGCAGCAACCACGCGAGCATGCGCCACCATGCAAACCCGGACTTTGTTCTCCGGTCCAGGTCGGCTTTGGATATCAGCATCAGGTAGACGTCTTCTTCAGGGTGTTGAGATCGGCCAGCACCTGGGCGGAATTTTTCTCCGGGTCCACGTCGCGGTAGATCTTGGCGATCTTGCCGTTCGGGTCGATCAGGAAGGTGGTGCGTTTGGCGAAATGCAGCCCAACAGCCGAGGTCAACACGCCGTAATGGATAGCGACCTGACGGTCAGCGTCCGACAACAGCGGAAACGGCACATGGTATTTGGCAGCGAATTCCGCGTGCGATTTCACGTCATCCAGGCTCACGCCCGCCACGTCGGCACCAGCCTGGCGCAACTTGGCGATGTCATCGCGGAACGTGCAGACCTCGGTCGTGCAACCGGGGGTGAAGTCCTTGGGATAGAAGTACAGCACCAGCCAGTGTCCATGAAAATCGGCCGGTGTGTGCCAGTGACCGTTCTGATCCTGCAGGCGGAACGTAGGAGCAACCTGGCCGACCTGCGGATCCCCTACCTTCACGGCAGCGAATGCTGGAGCGGCCAGCAGCCCCAGCAAACAAGTCATCGCGAGCACGATCGAAAAACGACGCATGAAGGTCACTCCCTAAGGAAAGAAGCACTGTTTATCGAGTATACGCTGCCCTTAAAAAGCGAAAGGCGCCTTGCGGCGCCTTTCTTGGTCGAACCAAAACCGTGCTTAGTGGACGGGCTCAATCTTGAAGTCATCGACCGCCACGCCTAGGTTGATACCTTCGCCGGTACCGTCCAGCGCGATCGAGGTCGTGCCCTTGGTCAACACCTGGGCCGTGCCGCTTCTAACTACACCGGCCGATGCGCCGGCCTGCGCGTAACTGCCGTAGACATCGTGGATGCCATGCACATTGCTGATATCGCCATGACCGCTGACGCGGAACTTGCCGGCGGTCAGGCCGCCACCGTGCATGCTGATCGTGACGGCGGCGCGTTCACCGTTGTCGCATGACACATGGCCGCTACCGCTAGCGTGCTGATAGATCGCCGACCAACCGGCCAGGTTGTACGTCAAGTGGCACTTCAACTGGGCGACGGCAGCATGGGCCGGGGTTACCGGCAAGGCCGTCAGTCCGCCGGCGCACAGCACCAGGGCGGCAGTCAAACCAAGAGTACGCTTGCTCATAGGGGTCTCCTTACAGGGCGTTTACGGTCGTCAATGCCGTTGCGAGAGTGTCCGGCTTGTTAACTGAACGGGATGGCAAGGACAATCCGGGTCGTTCAGCATTGGCAAATTCTTGTGATGACGATGTGTACGCCGGCTCCTGTTGTTTCCGATGGCTTGATGCTTAACTAACGACACGTCGCGCACACTCAGAGCGTAGCGAGCAGCACTTTGCCATGGAGGAAACATGCTCAAGTATTCGCTGGTCGGCTATGACAGTTCCGATTCCTCGCAGCGTGCTTTTCGCTTCGCCATGGATTTAGCGCGCTGCGGCGGTGGCCGGGTTCGCGTGGTTTCCGTACTGCAAGTCACGCAGGGCGGCGCCGATGCCTGCTGCCTGATGATGACCGACTCGGCCGATCAGCGGACCCAGGAATTGATGCAAGAACTCCAGGCCATTGCCCCGGATGCCGACAAGCTGGTGGACCTGGAGCTCACCCATGGCAGTCCGGGCGACATCTTGCTCAACCAGGTCAAACAGCATCCCATCGATCACATCGTGATCGGCCACACCGCCCGCGGCACCCTGGGCCGGTGGTTACTGGGCTCGGTTTCCGAAGACGTGCTGGCGGGCGCCCATGTGCCGGTGACCGTGGTCCGCTGAGAACCCCCGTAACGAGCAGGTGGTCGGCTAGTATTAATCCGCCGCAGCGTTCACCCTTTATGCTGTTGTCCCCGATCTGTCATGGGTCAGATGGTCTTTTCTGCACAGGAAACTCCGCGTGGACTACAGCATCGTCCTGCCATGGACCCTGGAAAGCCTCAACTTCGCCGACATCGACGTCGCCCGTGTCCGGCATAACGAAAATCTCTTCTTATTGCTTTGCAGCGCCTCATTCGTGGAGAGCGGGTCGGATCTGTACACGCATAACCTGATCGAACATTTTGAGGGCGACCTGGAGTTGCAAGCCTGGCTGCGGGAACACTGGGAGCACGAAGAACTGCAGCACGGCCGCGCCCTCGCCGCTTACGTGCAACATGTGTGGCCGGAGTTCGACTGGCATGCCGGTTTTCAGGCTTTCTGGAAGGATTACGGCGCCCTATGCACGAACGAACAGCTGGAACCCTCGCGCGGGCTCGAGCTGGCCGCGCGCTGCGTCGTCGAGACCGGCACCGCCAGTCTCTATCGCGCTTTGAACGACATCGTGGACGAGCCCGTGCTCAAGCAGCTCACCAACCACATCAAAAGCGACGAAGTACGGCACTACAAACACTTCTATCAAGCCTTCCTGCGCTATCGCGAGCAAGAAGGGCTGGGTCGCTACAAGGTTTTCCGCGCGATTCTGCGCCGGGTCAACGAGATCCGGAACGAGGACAGCGACATCGCCCTGCGCCATGTCTTCAACCAGTGCTATCCGCACTACAAAGACGATAAGGTGCAGTTCCAGAAAGTGGCCGGCCCCGCGCAGGCGCTGCTGCGCCGGCATATTCCTGCTGAAATGACCGTAAAAATGCTGCTCAAGCCGCTGAACCTGCCACCCCGGCTACAGCAAAGCCTGGAAAAACCGCTAGCCCGTATCAGCGAAAGGTTGTTCTTGCACTAAAGCAGGCCACGTTTGCCGGGCACGCTCGCATTTATGGCTGATCGTTCGCCGGTGAAGGCGATGCGGGGGTGTCGCTTCGAGGTTGCATATCGACCTCGCGTTGGGCCTGCTGTTCCACCTTCAGGCGAGCGAGATCGATCGGCCGGATCTTGATGATCGGGCATGGCACATAAGGCCGGCCGGTAAGCACTTTGTCGAAATTGGCCGACACCTCACGGATACTCGACGTCAAACCGATCGCATTGGCGAAAGTAAGGTTGGGGCACGCCCACACATCCAGCAGATACGCCTGTTTCGGTTGTGTATAGACCACCAGCTGCTGGTCGGAGAGCGGTTCCCACGACCACATCCGGCCGAGGAAGCGAAAGCTGCGCACCGGCGCGCCGGCCGCTGCGTTGTAAGCATCTTGACGCTGTTGCGTGCGTTGTGCGTACGGCACGCCGGAACACGCGGACAACAGGAACGTCGCAAACACGCTACCGATGACTCGCATTTTCGACACGGCACCCTCTCCGAATTCTCTTGCCATGATTTAACGCGCGAGCACCGTGGAAGTGCACAACACCCCACCACGCGCTTTAACGATCTATAGGGTGGAGAACCCGCTAATGCGATGAAGGCTGCTCCGTTTCACGCGTGCGATGGTCTTCGTGCGCATCCGACTCGGGCCAGTGATACCAATCCTGGTGCAACGCAAACTGCTTGCAAGCCAGGCAAGCCGTAATTTCCCAGCGATAGGCGCAACCCGGACAAACGCCGCCGGTCCAGAACGTATTCCACCGCGTACCGCACCCGCCCATATGATGCGAGCAAATCCAGCGGCTAGTTCCTTGCGGGCGCCAGGCGCAGTGCGGGCAGTAGATCTCCGGCTCGTTCATCGCTCAGTGATGGTCCGAAGGCGGTGGCGTTTGATTGGCATTGTCGCGCGGCATGCTGTCCACCTGACGCTGGGCTTCTTTCTCCAGCTTCAGCCGTGCCAAATCCACGGGACGAATTTGTTTGATCATGCAAGGAACGTAGCCCCGGCCGGTAAGCACTTTATCGAAGCCGGTCTGCACCTCCTGGGCGAAACTCGTCAGTCCGATGCCGTTGGTGAAGGTCAAATTGTTGCAGGGCCAAACATCGAGCAGGAACGCGCGCGTAGGCAATGTATAGACCACCAATTGCGTATCGCTGAGCGGCTCCCAGGAATAAATCGATGCCCCCAGCACCAAGCGAAAACTGCGCACCGGCGCACCCGCCGCCGCGCTATACGCCTGCTGGCGTTGCTGCCGACGCTGCGCGTAGGGAACACTCGAGCATGCTGCCAGCATGGCGACCGCCAACACAACCATTATAGATTGCTTCTTCAACATGGCACTTACTCCGTGATTGGACACGCAACCTAACGCGCTAGCGCAAGGTCAGTGCACAGCGATTATTTCTTGCCCACCGGAGCCCATTTGGACGGATCGTAACCGCCCACTTCGAACACGATCGTCTGTTTGCCGCCGTCTTGCATCTCCACATTCATGGTGATGCGCTTGGTCTTTTCCATGGCCTCAATAAAAGGCTTGTCATCGTGAATAAAAATCGCCGGTTCGCCGGTGGTGGGCAGGAACGCGCGCAACGGATGCGGCTTGCCGTCGAACTGTGCCTGGATCATGCAATTGCTCTTGCAGACAAAACCGTGGCCCGTGCCGAACATGAAGACGCTTTGGCCCCATTTGGTATGGCGGCGCAGTACCAGCCGAATGGTGCGATCCCCGGACGGTGACGTGCTGAAGAGGCTCGCCGTGGATTGCGTACCGCCTTCCATCGGGCCGACCTGATAGGTCCACAACGCGGAGAGGCGCTGCTTTTCGCTGGTTTCCTTCCAGCGCTGCTCGACCTGAGGCAGCGTCTGCTGCACTTCCTTGGCCGCATCGGAGTTCGGAAATTGCTTGACGATCTCCTCGCCGAGTTGCGAGGCCATTTCGTCGTTCTTCATCTGCAGCATCTTGCGATAAGTCTGCAGCTGGTTGCCGGCTTCGGCAGCCTCGGCCTGTGCTTGTGCCTTGGCGGCATCCGCCGGAGATGGCGTGTTCTGATCCTGCTGCGAGCAGGCGGCCAAAGTCAGCAAACCGCCTATGACAGCGGCGAAGATAGAGCGACGGAGGAGCGAACGGGTCATGAGCAGCGCGCCAGCAGAGGACAGGCTATTAGCTTGGAACGAGCCCTAGCTCGACGCAACCTGCCTAGATCGTAGAAGGCTGGCCGAAGCGCTCGCGCAGGGCGGCCCGATAACGTCGACTGCAGGGAATTTTCACACTGTCGCGCATCAGCAGACGCGCATCGCCGGTGTCCAACGGTTCGATTTCCGCCAGAAAATCCAGATTGACCACGTAGCTGCGATGCACGCGCACGAATCGCTGCGCATCGAGCCGTGTCTCGATACCGGCCATGGTGACGCGCAAGGGATAGTCGCGGCCGCGCACATGCAAATTCACGTAATTACCCGAGGCCTGCAGCCATTCGATTTCGCGCGCCGCGAGCAGAAATTCCTTGCCGAGTTTACGCACCAGGAAACGCTCAGGTTGCTCGACGGACTCAAGCGCCGGCCCTACATCCGGCTCGGCAAGCAAGCGAGCTTCGCCCTGAATGCGCATCACCCACAGCCGGTAAAGGCCGATCCCCACCATAATCCAGAAATAGCTACGCACATCCTTGAGATATTCGTACCCAAAGATGAGCCACCACGACCGAAAATCATAGTGATCCCCCGCCACGGCATAAGCGAGCTTGCGCAAGCCCATCATGCCGCTGACATGGATCAGGCTGAACAACACGCTGTAAATCAGATGTCGCGGCAGATTGGTCTGCCAGGTGTCGAAACGGATAGGCCATCGCCGCGATGCCACGACCAGCGCCGGCACCAACATCAGCATCATGATCGCGCTGCTCGCTTCCCACACCCACGGCTGCCAGGGTGGGATGTCCGGATGATCCATCACGGAAATAATGCCGTTGAAGACCGTGTTGACGACAAAGAACATCGGCCAGAAGCCGATCTCGAACAGCCGTCGCCAGCGCTGAAAACTTTCGAAACTGAAATCGCGACTTATCTCCATCAGGAGATTCTACATAGCCGCACTCCATCGCTCGCGCCGAGCCAGGCTATGCGTGACAAGCGGGTGCGTCGATAATGCCGGCTCAAGACAAGGAACGCCCATGTCATCTTCCACCACGCCTGGCGCGGCGGATTCGCTGTTTCAACATCGCGCCTATATCGCGTTCTGGTGCGCTCGCACCGCCTCCAGCTTCGGCTTCCAGATGCTTTCGGTAGCCGTCGGCTGGCAGATCTACGCGATGACGGGGCGCGCTTTCGACCTGGGCCTGATTGGCCTCGTGCAATTTTTCCCTTCGGTACTGCTGGCCCTCCCTGCCGGACATTTCGCCGATCAGTTCGATCGGCGCCGGATCGTGCTGATCGGGCAAATCGTGGAATGGGTCGCCATCGTGCTGCTGGCCACGCTGACGCTGCTGCATGCCATCAATGAGATAGGCATCTTGGCGCTGATTTTCACGATCAGCGTAGCCAAGGCGTTCGAGTCCCCTTCGATGCAGTCGATGGTCCCCGCTCTGGTGCCCTCTACGCTGCTACCGCGCGCCATGGCCGTGAACGGCTCGGCCATGCAGGCGGCGATGATCATGGGTCCGGCGCTCGGTGGCTTTCTTTATATCGCCGGCCCGGGCGTGGTGTACGCGGTATCGGCTGTGCTGTATTTAATCGCTGCCACCATGGTGGCTCAGCTGCGCTATGAGCAGGCGCCGCCGAAACGCGAGCCGGCCACCATCAAGACATTGTTTGCCGGCGTGCATTTCATTCGCGAACGCAAAGATGTGCTCGGCGTGATTTCGCTGGATCTTTTTGCGGTACTGCTGGGCGGTGCGACCGCATTGCTGCCGATCTTTGCCAAGGACGTACTGCACACCGGGCCGTGGGGCCTTGGCCTGCTGCGCGCGGCACCTGCCGTAGGCGCGTTGCTGATGTCATTCTGGCTCGCGCGCAACAATATGGAACGACGCGTGGGCATGATCATGTTCGCGTCGGTGGCTGGCTTTGGCGTCGCCACGCTGGTGTTCGCCTTGTCCACGGTGTTGTGGATATCGCTGCTTGCGCTGTTCGCGCTGGGCGCGTTCGACATGGTCAGCATGGTGATTCGCGGCTCACTGGTGCAACTGGATACGCCTGACGCCATGCGCGGGCGCGTGAGCGCCGTCAATTCCATTTTCATCAATACATCCAACCAGCTCGGCGAATTTGAATCGGGGATGCTTGCGGCATGGCTGGGGGCCGTGGGTTCGGTGGTGATCGGCGGCATCGGCACGCTCGTGGTGGTCGGCTTGTGGATGGCGATGTTCCCGACATTACGCAGGCGTCAGCGATTGCATCTGGACAATGCTGCGCAGGAGCAGAGCGCCGCCTCGCAGACCGTGTAGATGCCTCGTTTGCCAGCAGGCGCGTGCTCGGCCATGCTGATGCTTCATCGCCAGGGGATGTCCATGTCCGGCTCGGAAATGCCACCGCCTTTTCGTTCGACCTTCGTCACTGTGGTGGCGTGGATTTTCATCGGTATTGCCGGCTTCATAAGCCTCTTCGCACTCTTGGAAAGCGTGATGCTGCAAATGGTGATTTTGCCGCTCATGCAGCAGCATGCATTTCCCATACAACCACCGCCACCCAACATGCCGATGCTTTCGGCCTGGTGGCTTGCGCACGCCGTCTGGATGTGCCGCATCGCATTTTTGCTCGCGCTGGTAATGCTGACGGCGGCGATCGGCTTGTTGTTTCGCAAGGAATGGGCACGTCGCCTTTTAATAGGTTTCATGTTGCTGGGCATTCTCTGCAAATGCGCTGCAACGGTGATGCAATGGTGGATCCCGCTATCTACGTATACAAACCTGCAGCTACCGTCCAATACGTCGCCGGAAACCGTGGAGATGATGCAAAGCTTTGCGTCGATGATGCAGCACGTTCTCGTTGTGATGCGAATCTTTTCGGTCATCTCCGCCATCATTGTCAGCGTGCTACTGGGCTGGATCATTCGCCGGCTATCCAGTAGGCCCATACGCGCGGAATTCCAGGCCGTCGCCTTCCCCTTGGGAACATCAGGACACGCGCCATGATCACCGTTCACCATCTCAACAACTCGCGCTCGCAACGCATTCTGTGGTTGTTGGAAGAACTCGGCTTACCGTACGAGATCAAGCGCTATCAGCGCGATCCAAAAACCATGCTCGCACCACCAGAGTTGCGTGCGGTGCATCCACTTGGCAAATCGCCGGTTGTTACCGATGACGCGCTGACGCTGGCCGAATCGGGCGCGATCATCGAGTATTTGGCCGATCGTTACGGCCAGGGTCGCTTGATACCTGCGCAGGGCACATCCGAGCGGCTGCGCAGCAACTACTGGTTGCATTACGCAGAGGGTTCGGCCATGCCGCCGTTGCTGCTGAAACTGGTGTTCAAGCGCGTCGAAACCGCTCCTGTGCCGTTTTTCGTACGACCGGTGGCCAAAGGTATCGCTGGCAAGGTGCAGTACGGTTTCGTCGACCCGCAGATCGCCCTGCATCTGTCTTACATGGAAGGCGAATTAACCAAGGCCGATTGGTTCGGCGGCGCGGATTTCAGTGTCGCGGACATCGTATTGAGCTTCCCGCTGGAGGCCGCGGCGGCTCGTGGCGGATTGGATCATCGCTATCCCCACCTGCAGGCATTCTTGCAACGTATCCACGCTCGTCCCGCCTATCAGCGCGCGCTGGAGCGCGGCGGTGAATACAGCCTGTTGGGTAGCTGAACGCTTGCGTCTTCGGTTAACGCTGCGCTCACGCCGCCACTGGCAACGTCTAACTTCTGGACACCGTTGGAGCATCCCATGAGCAGGCAAGCCG
Organism: Lysobacterales bacterium; assembly: GCA_015655335.1. Classification (GTDB taxonomy): domain Bacteria; phylum Pseudomonadota; class Gammaproteobacteria; order Xanthomonadales; family Rhodanobacteraceae; genus Dyella_B. The sequence goes on from JAATFF010000111.1 coordinate 13,024, forward strand.
ATATCGAACGCCGACTCGACAACTTAAGCACCCGCGTACGGCAGTACTCCGACGGTGCGACCGACGCCGCTGAAGGTCTGCTGACGCGCGGGCGCCGTGCGGTGGGCCGTTTCAATCGCCGCGATACGGGCAAGCGCATCACCCAGGCGGCGGAGGATTTCGCGGACGAGGCGAATTACCAGTACCGCCGTTTGCGTCGGCAGGTAAATCGTCATCCTGCTGCCACGGTAGCTATCGTGGCCGGCACCATCGGCGCCTTCTTGTTGTTGCGCCGCGCATTTCGCAGTGATGATGAAGATTGATCCAGTCTGCGTAGAAACGCCGGCTCGATAAAAAGAAACCCGCCATCTGGCGGGTTCCTTTTTGGGTGACGATCAAACCGTTTGCGGGTTCGGCTTGTCAGGATCGAGCTTGTACTCGCGGATAGCGCGCGCTACATCTTTCGCGTTGACCTTGCCGTCCTTTGCCAGCGCAGCCAGCGCGGCATGGGCGATCCAGTGGCGGTCCACTTCGAAGAAGCTACGCAGGTGCTCACGCGTGTCCGAACGGCCGAAACCATCGGTCCCCAGCACGGTGTAGCGCATGCCATCAGGCATGAAGGCACGAACCTGGTCGGCAAACTCGCGCACATAATCGGTGGCGGCAATCGCTGGGCCCTGACGACCCTGCAGCAAGCCGGTGATATGCGGCACGCGCTGTTCGGCTTCCGGATGCAGACGGTTCCAGCGTTCGGCATCGAAGCCATCGCGACGCAGTTCGATGAAGCTGGGCACGGACCAAATGTCGGCGGTGATGCCGAAGTCCTTTTCCAGCAACTCGGCGGCGGCGATCACTTCGCGCAGAATCGTGCCCGAGCCAAGTAGTTGTACGCGGGTTTCGCCCTTCTTCGACTTACCACCGTCCTTGAACAAGTACATGCCTTTGATGATGCCCTCTTCCACGCCTTGCGGCAGGTCGGGGTGGGCATAGTTCTCGTTCATCACGGTGAGGTAGTAGTAGACGTCTTCCTGGTCTTCCAGCATGCGGCGCGTGCCGTCTTGCAGGATGACCGCAACCTCGTAGGAGAAAGTGGGGTCATACGCGCGCACGTTCGGGATCGAACCTGCAAGCAGATGCGAGTGACCGTCTTCGTGCTGCAAGCCTTCACCGTTGAGCGTCGTGCGTCCGGCGGTGCCGCCAATCAGGAAGCCGCGCGAACGCATGTCGCCCGCGGCCCAAGCCAGGTCGCCGATGCGCTGGAAGCCGAACATCGAGTAGTAGATGAAGAACGGCAGCATGGGCGTGTTGCTGATGCTGTAGCTGGTAGCCGCAGCCATCCAGGCGGCCATGCCGCCGGCTTCGGAAATGCCTTCCTGCAGCACCTGGCCTTTCTGGTCTTCGCGGTAGTACAGCAACTGGTCGGCATCCTGCGGGCGATACTTCTGGCCGAACGGCGCGTAGATGCCGATCTGACGGAACATGCCTTCCATGCCGAAGGTGCGTGCTTCGTCAGCGACGATGGGCACCACGCGCGGACCGATCGCCTTGTCGCGCAGCAAGAGATTCATGCCGCGCACGAGTGCCATGGTGGTGGAGATTTCGCGATCGCCCGTGCCCTTGGTGATCTGCTCGAACGCGGTCAGATCCGGCGCCTTGATTTTAATGTCGGTGTGGCGACGACGCTGCGGCAGCGAACCGCCAAGAGCTTTGCGGCGCTCGAGCATGTACTGCACTTCCGGCGAATCTTTGCCGGGGTGGTAGTACGGCACATCTTTGAGTTTGTCGTCCGGCACCGGAATGTTGAAGCGGTCGCGGAAATGGCGAACGGCTTCGTCGTCCAGCTTCTTCTGCTGGTGCGTGGGGTTCTGCGACTCACCGGCCGCACCCATGCCGTAACCCTTCACCGTCTTGGCGAGGATCACCGTGGGCATGCCCTTGGTGTTCACTGCCTGGTGATAGGCCGCGTAGACCTTGTGCGGATCGTGGCCGCCGCGGTTGAGGCGCCAGATGTCGTCGTCGCTCAAGTTGGCGACCATCTCGCGCGTCTCCGGATATTTGCCGAAGAAATGCTCGCGCGTGTAGGCGCCACCGAAGGCCTTGCAGGCCTGGTATTCGCCGTCGACGGTTTCCATCATCAGCTTGCGCA
>JAATFF010000136.1 GCA_015655335.1 Lysobacterales bacterium
CGGCTCGATGTTCGTCTCGCCCTTCTTCGGACGGTCGAACTTGAAGTTCACGCCACGCAGGTCGATCACCACCTTCTGCGGGCAGCCATCCGGACCCACGATCGTACCTTCCGGCAGATCCGGGCACTTGTTGTCGCACAGGTTCACGCCGTTGCGGAACTGCTTGGAGCAGTCCGGTGCTGCCGGCGGCGAGGCCGTGGGCGTAGGCGCGACGGGTAATGCGCCGAGACGTACGACGAGACTAAAACTAATGAACTCGTCTCCGTAGCCGCTCTTCGATGGGAATGTTTTATCGTCCCAATCGTAGCGGTAAGCCGCTTCAACTCGGAAATCCATGTTCTGTGTGATGATTTTGGAAAGACCCACACCCGCTTCAGCAGCCGGATCAATCCCTCTGTCGAAAGTGTCGATGTGTTGACTCGCCATCAGGCCGCCCAGCAAGTAAGGGCGCCAGGCAGTCCAGTCTCTGAAGTAATAACGCACGGCCACACCAAAGTCATTGCTCGCCCATCGACCACGTCCGAGGTCGTAGTCAAGAGTACGCCGGGTGCGGTCGGCGAATAGATCGACCGAAACATTTGGCGAGAAAAATCTGCCAACGCCAATGCCGTAGAAGATCTGGTTTTTATTGGTAAAACGACTTGTGTCGTTGTGGTAATAGCCAACCATCGGTGCGACGTACCAGCGATCATCGTACGTGGTTGCCTGGACATCATTCGTGCTGCCAGCGGTGCCGGCGGTGCCGGCGGTATTGTCCTGAGCATGGACGATGCCTGTGCAGCTCAGAGCAAGCGCAATAGGAAGATATAAGCTCCTACGTTTCATCAAGTGTCTCCAGTATGCAAATTTGATATTGGTTTTCATCCAGCCGAGGGCAACGGGCTCTCAACATCACCAACATCGAAAAGGAGGCCTCGAGTGAGTGATCGCGTTTTATCGCGACGACGAAAAGCATTAGCCGTTCTCATAGTTATTCTTCGAACGGAAGCATTCGTTTATGCAGGTTCTGCTATGCGCCGCTGCAGCGCGACCGCATTCCGGTAGCTCGACAACGCTTGCCAGCGTGCCAGGAATGAATGAAAAATTTGCCGATGACCAGGGCCTTGGTCAAAACTTCCCCGGTCTTTCGTTCAACGCTTTCTCTCGTTTGGAGCGACCTTAGCCAGATTGGCCGAGGAATCACGTTGACGCAGCGCCTTTTCGGTAGCCTTATCTATCTTGGTGTCGTGGCGCTGATTGCTCGGGCCGGCGCCAGATTTTTGTTCCTGGACATGCTTTGAGGTATCAGGGCTATGGTGATTTTTGATTTTCACGAATGAAGCTCCATGGCGTTGCCCAGGTGTGGGCGAGTGTGCTGTCAGAGCACCATACGCACTAGGCTTGCGCACCTCTGTGCGCCGCAACACATAGGGCTGGAGATGGGCGTCGATAGATCAGTTACTTAACCACCGATGCACGACACACATGACGAGCATCGACTGGACGCTCGCGCGATATCTAATGGTGATTTCTAAATAAGCAGTGTATGAGCCGAAACGACTGGGAGCAGGCGATCGTATTCTTTCTTGACGACGGCGTAGCATTCACAGGTACGCTGTTCGAGTCCTGGACGGTCGAGTACGGTTATGTGCCCACGGCGATACTCGATCAGCCCCGCGTTCTGCAGGTGGCCGGCAGCTTCAGTGACACCCTCGCGACGCACGCCAAGCATGTTGGCGATAAGCTCCTGCGTCATGACCAATTCTTTGGAATGCAGACGATCAAGGCTTAAAAGAAGCCATCGACAAAGCTGTTGATCCAATGAATGGTGTCGATTGCATACTGCTGTTTGCGACATCTGCGTGATAAGGGCCTGCGTGTAACGGAGAAGTAGATGCATCACGAGGCCGGCTCGGTTGAATTCCCCAAGCACCATGTCTCCTTTAAGCCGAAATCCCTTACCCGCGCTTTGTACAAGCGCACGACTTGGTGTCGACGCCCCACCCATAAAGAGCGAAATTCCTACGATGCCTTCATGACCGACGACCGCAATTTCGGCGGAAGCACCATCTTCCATCACATAGAGCAAAGAGACGATCGACGTGGTGGGGAAGTACACATGCTCTACGCGGCTGCCCGATTCGTAGAGCACTTTCCCGAGTGGCATATCGACGGATTCCAAATGAGGCATCCATCGCGCCCACTCGGCATCCGGCAACGTGGCCAGTAGTTGATTTTGTCGCGGACCGGAACCCCAAGACATGTCGATCTCCAAAGCACCCCAGCGACAAAGCAATTTGCTTCAGGTTCGTCTTATCGGTCAGCCTGAAACACTACCGCGAGATCTTGCTGCGTGCGGCACCGTACCGACCTATCCCACTTATAGCACGCATAGTGCTGACGCATCTGTTATTGCGCAGGACTAGGTGCCTTAATAGGAAAATCACATCTGTTGCTTTTGAAAATCGCTCGGAGTCGTAAAGTGGCTGACCTCATTGTTGCCAAGTTCGACACGCAGTTTGCAGGCATGGCTATCTTTGAGCGATTGCTTGCGCGCGGGGTGCGGCGCGATCAAATTATTCTGAGTGTCGACGAGAGTGTGGGAAATTCGGCAGCCAGTTCAAGCGCCCCTACGACAGTCATATCGACCATCAGTCATCTGGGCCAGCGAGAAGGTCGAGATGCTGCGGAGAAAACGCATCGCACTTCTGGCATTCGGTCGCCCAGCGATGTTCCGAGCCCCAAGGCTTTCGGTTATACCGTCGTCACTGTTCAACTTCCCTGCGAATTGTCGGCCGATCAGGTTGATCAACTGTTGAGTGATGCGGGCGCACAATCGATCGTTAGGGAGAGTGGCTCTTCGCTAACCGAGGATCCAAACATGTGGCCTGAGATTGGGCACGCTTCAAACATCGATGTACAGCGGGCTATCGCCGCCGTCAAAGGTGGAGACGCATTGGGTCGTTAGGTTGCGCCTTGAGTAAATCTCCTTGAGCTGTCTCGAACGTCGACGGGCCTGCTATGTTCGAAAGCGTACAGATCCTGATATCCAAACAACTGATACTCCTTGGGTATCGCCGGGGAATATCCGTTTGGCAGGGACGCCCTCATGGGAAGGATTGCCTTTAAGGGGCAGGGATGCCCTAAGAGGATGGTGTGCCATGTCAGCATTGTTCTCGCCGGGGTCTTGGCTCCTATCGCTTATCTTCATATAGCTCCTGCTTATCGCTGAGCCTAAGCCACGGACTTCTTCTGATTTTTCCCTGCCGTTCGCGCAAGGCGAACGTAGATCGTCGCTATGACGTGGGCCCATTCCGAATGACTTGATTGCGCGTATGGCGAGTTTGGTGCCTAAGCGAACAGATCGCTATTCGGTCTTGGCCTAGTCTGTGTTGTAGGAACATGTGCCACGGATCTCCCGATCCCAACCGCCACGTAGTACATAAGGGCAGACATTTGAAAATCAGAAGCGAAAGGCACGTCGTAAATAGGCTGATCAATGGCCTACCGCGCAAAGAGCGGGCAAGCGTGCTTGGGCGTTGCGATGTCGTAGAACTAACTTTCGGAGATGTCCTTTTCGAAGCAGGCTCAGCGATGGGTCATGCGTACTTCCCACTTAACGGGTTCATATCGCTGTTGACGCTACTGGATGGTCGTCAACCGCTTGAGATGGCGTTAATAGGAAACGAAGGTATGGTCGGCGTCACGTTGACGCTCGGTGTATCCATGGCCCCCATGCGCGCCATCGTTCAGGGAACCGGTCAGGCACTTCAGATGAAAGCAGACGACCTTAAGCAGTCGCTGATCGAATGCCCGACCATTAAGCAGACACTAAACCGGTATCTATACGTAACGATGCGACAATATCCACATATAGCCGCATGCACACATTTTCATGAGATCGAGCCGCGCCTGGCCCGATGGTTACTCATGACGCATGATCGATCGTCGTCGGACAGCTTTCATCTAACCCATGAGTTTCTTGCCCGCATGCTTGGCGTACGCCGAAGTGGGGTCACCGTTGCAGCACGTACATTGCAACTGAGAAAGCTTATCGACTATCGGAGAGGGGAGATCACCGTTCTCAACCGTAAAGGACTAGAAAAGGCATCCTGTACTTGTTACCAGACACTCATCAATGATTACGAAAAACAATTCAGCGCTGGTCGTCGGATGGTTCGGCACTGAGACGCCAATAGCGCATCAACCCATAGGATCGATGACATGAGCAAGGTTACGTACAACGAACTGACTTACGACTTCGATGACATCTGTAATCAGATGGACAAAAGTTTGACGGATAAGATTTATGATGCAACGAAGACAGATCAGGACTTTTTAAACAGCTATCTCGTCGTTCATCACGAAAAATATGGTGAGCAATTTGTTGTAAAGTGAGCTTAAAACTACCATCACCATCGATTTTGTTCAGATCGTTCTGGCTGATGGAAAGAACGCCCAGCGCGACATGCTCGGCAAGTGATGAGTGGATGGCGCGTCCATGCGCAGACTATGCGTTTATTGCCTTGCGCGGGTTAAGGTGAAATCGCCAACATCGACGCCAATGTCCACGCCTTCACCGTCTCCGGCCAGGACAAGTGAAACGGTTCCCTTGGTCAGAACCTTAGCATCGCCGGACTTGACAACTCCAGCGTGAGCTTCACCTTGTGCATATGAGCCGATTACATCATTAATGGAGCGAATGTCGGAAAATTTTCCGGTTCCGTTACTAATGCGCGATTTCCCAACCGTCAAACCGCCGCCTTTCGCAGAAATATGGACATGCATGGATGTACCGTCGGCGCATTCCACCAAGCCGCTACCCTTAGCCTGCTTGTAGATAACCGACCAGCTATTGAGTGAAAAGTGAAGTTTGCAATCGAGAGTTGCCTCTGAGGCATATGACGTGTTGCAGCTCATTCCGATGACGCCGACCGCTAGGAATGCAGCGATAGATTTTGCCAATACATGATTCATGATTTCATCCCCAAAAAATGTGATGGAATTGCATAACCCGGGAGATGCCATGGGGCGCATCTTGCATTGCGTCGTGAGTGACTCGTGAATCGCCCATCGCTGTTGCGCATCTGTGGCGTGTAGATCTGAATCATGTCGGACTGCTCTAGCAACCCATGCCAGCACGATGGCGTGATCCTTCAGGGAGGATAGTCCACCAGACGGCTTTCTGTCGGTGCGCTTGCGTACCGACGCGCCACTTCAAGGCATGCATGCTTAACATCCATGTAGGAGTAGATGATGAAAACGAAATTGATGCTTGCCATTTGCGCAGCCCTTCTTTTTTCCACCGCAACCATGGCAGTCCAATCCGACAATCGCGGCAACGACCACCACCAAAGTAGCTCGGTGATGCACGATAGAGGCACTCACGAGGGTTGGTATAAGAAAGGTGGCGTAATGCCTAGCGATTATCGTAGCAACCAATATGTGGTTTCAGATTGGCACTCCGAAAATCTGCGTCAACCGCCGCCGGGATACAACTGGGTGCGTAGCGACAACGGTGATTTCCTGCTTGTTGCCATAACGACGGGCGTGATCTCAAGCATTCTGTTGAGTCACTGAGACTAAGCTGATCTTTTAAATGTGTAACGGACTCATCAAGGTTATGGGTCCATTTTCTTGACGAAGATTTCGATATGTCCACATTCCTTGTCCATCGGGATCCGGCGGCGATCACAGCCAACGAAGCGCACCCACATATCGTTTTCGGAGAATCACGATGAACAATAGGTATACCTTAGAACTCGTTCTGGCCTCGTCGTTTGCTGTCTCAGCTGCCTACGCCGCGCCACGGGATAACCCAGGGGCACCGCAATCCAACGCGCCGCAAGTTAACGCTCAGGGCAACACTGTTGCCGTATCCGATCCACAAGCCCAGGTTACGTCTACGGTGCAGGTCGTTGACGCCACGAACAATCAAGTCACCATCCGCTCCGCGCAAACTCCGCCACCTCAATATGGGCCCAAGGCTTCATTCGATGCACTCGACGTAAACCACGACGGAGTCGTCAGTAAATCGGAAGCCGACGCATATCCGCCACTGGCAAACGACTATCTTTACGTGGCTCGAAGAGGGAGTCGTGGTGTGACGCGCGCAGAATACGATCGCTGGTAATTTGAGTGCTTTGTAACGAGGCATAGGCTATAGGAGTGCCGCGGCCAAATGTCATCGACAGAGCGTAGACCGTACGCGCGAGCCACGTCGGCTACTGGATAGAAGAGGTCGGTCATTGATTGAAAGATTCGCCAGAGGATAGGCCAAGTGTTAGTCATGCTGCTACGTAGAACCGTTATCGCCGCGCTGGCGATCATGGCGCTTCTACTATGCGCGTGCTCGGATCTGCGTACTGACTTCGTCAAAAAGCCATCAAAGGCGTTGCCGCCGACAACGAGCACAGCTAGCGCTCAATATGTGCATGCCAGGGTAGATCAGCATCCGGACGAGTCTGGCTTTCGCTTGCTGACGAACAGTACCAATGCGCTGATGAGCCGGGTTGCACTTGCCGATCGTGCAAAAAACTCTATTGATCTCCAGTACTACATCTTCAACAACGACGCGACAGGGCGGTTGGTCGCGCAACGTTTGCTGGCTGCGGCAGATCGCGGCGTGCGTGTTCGCATACTGATCGATGACATTGGCGTACATGACGAGATCGACATGCTGGATGCACTCAGTGCACATAAAAATATCAAGGTACGATTATTCAATCCGTTTCATACGCGTAGCCCTTCTTTCCTATCTAAGCTAACGCAATTTATGTTTGACGAGCATCGGCTTAACCGACGCATGCACAACAAGTCATACATCGTGGACAACAATGTGGCAATCGTCGGTGGTCGCAACATAGGCGATGAATATTTCGATGCTTCCAATGACACGAATTTTCGTGACCTTGACCTGATTGCCATCGGTCCGGTCGTGATCGAAGCGTCGCACGCCTTCGACGAATACTGGAACTGCGATGCCTCCTATCCGGTTACGGCATTTCGTGGCAGGCGCGCCAGTCACTACGATCTCGCACAGCTGCGTATCGATCTCATCAAGGACGCGCGCGCATTCTCCCAATCCGACTATGCGCAGGCAGCGTCGGATGAATTTCCAAGCGGCCCTTCGGCAGATCGCCCTGGTGCGTGGTTCTGGGGTGGCGCCACGCTGGTGGCCGATCAGCCAGACAAAATAGAGACCACCAAGGACGATCCGGCACTCCGCATCGGGCCACACATTAGGGCAATGATTGACCAGGCCCAGGGGGACGTGCTGCTGATATCTCCCTATTTCATTCCTGGAGACAGCGGCACGCGTTATCTCAGCGCGTTCACTGCTCGCGGCGTGGCGGTGAAAGTGCTTACGAATTCGCTCGCCTCCACCGATGAGACAGCGGTATATGCGGAGTACTCACGTTATCGACGCAGGCTTCTCATGAGCGGTGTGCAGATCTATGAGTTGCGTCCCGCTGCAGGCTCAAAGCAATCGGTGACCGGCGAGGGGACATCGTCCGGTGTCAGCCTACACGCCAAAGCCATCGTGGTGGATAAGCAATGGGTTTTCATCGGTTCGATGAACATGGATCAGCGATCGAAACTGCTGAACACCGAAATGGGAATTATTGTCGATAGCCCGCCGCTGGCGGCAGCTTTAACGCAGTTCTTCGATACCGCAACATTGCCAGCCAATGCTTATCACGTCGTATTGACAGCAGGCGGTTCTTCGAACGGAATGTTGCAGTGGCAGGCGAGCGATGCCGGCAAGCCTCTGGTCTATGGACATGCCCCCGATGTCACTGCGAGCCGACGGATGGGGGTGGTTATTTTCAAGCTGATGCCGATTGAGGGAATGCTTTAAAGCGGTCAGCTAAGACGCGTGACATGGTTAAGCATCGTCAATTGCGCATAATGTATATTATGTCAAATTTAATCAGAGCCGCGAGAAAGGCTGGTCTGGCGGTCGGCCAATAAATTGGACTAGCGACCAGTTATGTGGATTGGAACGAGCAATTTATTGGAATCGCCAAGTAGTTAATTAGACTGAGTTGGTTGTCTGCCGCGTTGAACTATGCGCCGTAACCGCGAAGTTGATGCTTCTTCCCTGTGGACATCTCTGCATTGCTCCCATCAGGCGCACATAACTATGTACCGAATCATCAGTTAGCGCAGACAATGATGCCGACTTCCGAGCAGCGCCAACCTTTAAGACGTCGACTTACTGGTCCGATTACGTAGTTTAGGTTTCACCGCAGCGACTGCTTTGCGGGTGGCCGGCTTCGATGTCGGCGTTTGGCGGCGGCCTCGATGTAAGGCAACTTCTAAGGCAGCAACTCGCCCAGCCTGATGGGCGGCTGCCTGTTCAGCTGTTCGCACGGCGGACCGTAATGCTTCCAATTGAGTGGTGAGCTGGGCGACTTGCTTGCTATGGTCGCGTTGCTCACGCTCCAGCCGTTGTTGGAGGGTTTTGATTTCCTGGCGAGCCTGATCGACCTGCTGATGGGCGCGGTCCTCTAGGAGGCGTGCTTGCTCAAGCGCAGTCGTCCGTTCGGCGCGCAATGTCTGGACGTCTCCTAGTTTTTCGTAATACCTGCCAATTGATTGGCATCATAGCGTCGTGCCAGAGGAGAAACGCGTGGCAGATCACCGACAGTACGATCTGGTACCGCTGCAACGTCTGCTTAAGGTGTTGGACGACGAGACTCGTCTTGAGCTTGCGTATGCACCTCGATTTATTCACTGGTTTGATCACGAGCCGCTGTCGGCCTTTTCTGGTTTGACCGCACGGCAGTTGGTAGAGCGTGGGTGCGAGAACGATGTCGCGCGTTACCTGTCGAGCCTTCTGGATGGATTCTTGGGTTAACACTTTTCATCGTGTTTGCGCCGCCCTGACCCGAGCTGGGTCACCGTGGACCAGTACAACGACACACTGAAGTTGTGACCAAACCACTATGTGATGCTGTGACTTTGCCCCTTTTCTGCCCTGTGACCAGCCAAGCTAAAAAACTCACAGCTTTAATATGGGCTGCAGCCGTGTCCTCCAAAAAGTCACAGCTTCTGGTGTCGAGGCTCAACCGATCCCGGTGAATTTTGTGCCACCAACTGGTTACCGCCGAAAAGTCTGGGCCGAATCTGCCAACTTTTTGGTCCATTCCTGCCAACAACTTCATGCCATCAATGCCATCTGCCAACTAGTTGTGGCCACGGTTTAAGCATCTGCCAATAACTTGAGGCCAACGTAGAAATTCGACCCAAAAGTCTGGTCCGCGGTGTCGTTGGAAAATCCACTGATCCGTTCGTACGTCGACGGACTGCGGCTGTGACCAAACCGCAACGTGATGCTGCGGGAAACCAAGAAGCTGCCACGGATAACTTGTACAAACTAGACTTAGTTCTGGCCACCAGCGGCCATCCAGCACTCAATGGATGAAGGAAGCCATTATAGGTGTCACTGGAGTTACCAGGGTTTCGTGGACACGGGATCAGTGCTGCTTGATCGCTGCCTCGTAGCTAGATGGACTCATGCCTTGTAAATAGCTGTGGTGGCGTACTGAATTGTAGAAATTTTCTATAGGGCCCCCGTTTGACTGTTCGAGCCATAAGCTCCCTGATGTCTTGCGTCAGAGCATTGCCCTTCTCCGGAACATGCCACGGTTCGACGTGAAACTGCCAAGCACCGTGCGAGTAGTCGTGAAACGGCAAGAACGGCGGCAAATTACTCATATAGGGTCGAAGCGCGTCGCACAACACGGCGGTGACACCTTTCGATGCGCGATACGGAACCATGCTGGGCAACTGTTGACTCGGTGGATACGCGATATAGATCGGGTCGATCACAAAATCGATCACCCTTTTCATGTCCTGCGCCCATGCGAAATGCTGAGCTAATGCATTGTCAAGGTCGTCAAGAGGATCGAGGAGTCCGAGCAGACAATGACCCGATAGATCGCAGCCACGGGGACAGCGGAGTGCGCTCTTTGAGTACGGCAGATGGCTCTTCCAAGGGACGGGCGTATCACACTGCGTGCAGCAACTTGTGAGTGCCACGTGATGTCTTGGGCATTAGTCAAGCAGCGTGCATTGATACGCGTAGCTATAGCGCCCCTCTATGAGGCATCGTGGGCAAAATCGCATGTACTCGTTGGGGTGGCTCTCCAGTGTGGGTAATATTTCCCACGCCGCCGTCAGGGTTTGAGCGGGTGCCCAAGACAGTGGAATGGCAAAGGACTCGATGAGCCATGACGACATGACTCACGATGGCATGAAGAAGGACGCTATGGGGCACGACGCGATGAAGAAAGACGCGATGTCCAAGGACACTATGGCGAAAGATGCCATGTCCAAGGACGCCAAGAGCAGCGATGCAATGAAGGGCAACATGAGCCACGACACCGCGGGAAACGACAGCTCGCAGCATTAAAAGCCCCTGCTATCTCTGCCCATGTCATCCCAGCTGGCATGGGCAGCTTTTTACTTTCGCCGAAAATTGAAATCGCTCATTGACGGCACAACTTCGGTATCAGCAGTTGCTTGACAGCTCTGCCAGACGGTCCTGAATGCGCTTGCGGTAACGGCGGCTCAAACGGAGACGAGCCGTGGAATCCAGCACGACCTCGTATTCGCCACCATCCTGCAGTTCCAGCCCCCGAACTCGGTTGAGGTTAACGATGGTCGAGCGGTGGGTACGCGCGAATGTTTGTGCGTCCAGATCCTGTTCGAGCTCCTGCAGCGTGCGGCGCAGGATGTGTGTGTCCGCGCCCACATGGATGCAGGCGTAGTAGCTTGCCGCTTCGATCCAATCGATATCTGCGACGTCAATGAACAAGGTCTGCCCTCGGCTCTTGACCGCGATTCTGCTGATCGAGCGGCGTTGCGTTGGTGCATAACGCGCAAGCTTTTCCTTGGCGCGTGCAAGGGCGCGATGGAAGCGCGCATCGTCGAAGGGCTTCAAGAGGTAGTCCAGGGCGCCCGCCTCGAAGGCGCGCAACGCATACACATCGTAGGCCGCCACGAAGATGACGGTCTCAGGCATATCCGCACCAAGCAGCTCGAGCACATCGAAGCCATCACATTCGGGCATTTGGACGTCCAGGAACACGAGGTCTGGCCTGGACCGCCGAACCTCCTTGATCGCCTCCAATCCTGATTCGCATTCGATCACCGACGCGATATCGGGATCGTTGCGCAACAGGAGCGTGAGATTGCGCCGCGCCAAGGCCTCGTCATCGACGACCAGGACGTTGATCGACTGGGAATGGTTCTCAGACGATGCCATTCACGTCTCCAAGAATGGCAAGGTCACAACAACCTCCACGCCACTGGTGTCGACAGGCCTCAACAGCAACTCGGATCGGTCGCCATGCAGGATGCGCAAACGGGTGCGCAGGTTGCTCAGGCCGACGCCATCGGACGTCGCATCCAGATCCTCCTGGACCCATGGCCCGTCGTTGTAGACCGTCAGACGAAGTGTGTCATCGCTGCACGCCCCTGCGACACGGATATCACCGCCGGCGACGCGCTTGGACACGCCGTGTTTGATGGCGTTCTCCACCAGCGGCTGCAGCAGGAGATTCGGAACCTGCGCATCTCCAAGCTCGGCGGGAATGTCGAGACTCACGCGAAGGCGGTCCCCGAACCGGACCTTCTGGATATCGATATAGCGCTGCAGGTATTCAACTTCCTCCGTCAGAGTCACTTGTGCCCGGTGGGAGTCTTCCGACGCGCGACGCAGAAACTCGCTCAAGCCCACGATCATCCCGATCGCTGCATCGTTGCGTTGGTCTCGTACAAGGCCAACGATCGAATTGAGCGTGTTGAACATGAAGTGCGGATCCATCTGGCTCCGTAGCGCAGCAAGCTGGGCGCGAGACAACTCCCCATTGAGCCGTGCGGTCTCGCTCATCTGCCGCTGCACCTTTTCACGCGAGTCCACGACATATGTGACGGTCAGGATCAGCGCATAGGCGATCACGAATGTCACGATCTGGTCGGTGAGCAACGAGTACCACGTGTCGACGAAGTTGGGCGCTGGATTGTGGTGCCACGGATTGACGATGACCCGAAGCATGGCCGACCACGCCTCAGCGACCATGCTGACGATGGCGAAGGCCACCAGATGCATGATTCCCGCCTTCAGAACCGCCCCGCGAACGATCGGCCGCCTTCGCGCCAGTTCGACGATCAATGGTGTCGCCAACATCCAGGGCAGCCAGGACACGAACACGACAATGAATGGAGAAAACCACAACCCTTGCGCGCCCATGGCGCGCATGGTGAAGATGGTCTGACTCGCATCGAAGAACGCGCCGGCACACCAGATGGCTGCGATCCAAGTCCAGCGGGTCGAGCGCGAGTTCGGGCGAGTATCTGTCATGACCATCACGCTACATCAAAGTCATCGCGAAAATCCCACGCTGCAGCGAACGGCCGGTACGGTGCAACAAGTGGTCTGGCGAAACGTATAGCGCTTTCGCCAGACTAGGCAACGAATGTACGGCATGGCCTGCATCTCCAGAAGATCTCTTAGTTCGATTGTCCGCCTTGGATTGAACGTAGATATTAGGCAAAACCGCCTTCCCTATTCATCGTCGCCATATCTGTAAATGGCGCGATTGATACGAGCACTCATGCATTCGCATTTCCAGGAGTTATCACACTGTATGAAAAAGAATTCAGCGGTCGCCCTCGTATTCTTTGGCACTGCAACGCTGTTGCATGCCCAAACATTATCTCCTCCGGCCTATGTAACCGATGCCGTCGCCGATGCCGCGCGTCCGGCCGCCGATAAGCAAGTCGACAATGATCGCAAGCCGGCTGCGCTAGTCACATTCGCCGGCATCAAACCGGGCGACAACGTCGCTGACGTAATGCCGGGTGGCGGCTACTTCACGCGCATCTTCAGCAAGGTGGTTGGCGCAAAAGGTCATGTCTACGCCGTCATCCCGGAGAGCCTGGCCACCAAGGCGCCACCGGAAAAGTTCAAGCCCATCCATGCGCTGGTTGCCGATCCCGCCTACAGCGGTAACACCAGTCTAGAAATTCGACCGTACGACCGACTCGATGTCGGCGCGCCGTTGGATGTCGTTTGGACATCCCAGAATTACCACGACGTCTATGGCGCCGTGCCTGTTTTCAGTGTTAGCGGAAGCACTGGGCCCGAGCAGACAGCCAAACTCGATGCCGCCGCGTTCAAAGCGTTAAAACCAGGCGGTGTTTTTATCGTCGTCGATCATGCGGCTGCACCTGGCTCCGGCGGCAGGGATGCCTCCACGCTGCATCGCATCGATCCAGCTACGGTCATCGCGCAAGCGAAGGCAGCAGGTTTCGAACTGGAGGGAACCAGTGACGTGCTCAGCAACCCGCAGGATGGGCACGACAAATTGGTGTTCGCTCCGGAAATCAAAGGTCACACGGACAAGTTCGTGTTGAAGTTCCGCAAGCCCGCCGTTGGATCGAGGGCCGAGCCGTAATGAGCTGAAATAGGGCTGGCCGGAGCTGAAGAAAACCCCCAGGGCGTTACGTAGGAAGTCAAATACAGGGCTCAGTGCGAACCCACGCTAGAGGAAGCCGCTGGCGTGGACGACTCGGCGGCTGCGCGCTTGGGGGTGTCGGCTGGGCACCAGGTCTTGAGGCGCTTGCCCGCACGGAACAGATCGATGCATACACGCATTTCGGCCTGGAAGGCTAAGTCAGGCGTGTTTATCGGGCAGCCATACGACAGTGGCTTGCCGTCGTTGTACTCGTCGATGCAGGTCGACAATGGCAATGGCTTGACCGGATGCGGGTCGCCGACCAGCGACGGCGACGGTAGATTGAGGCGCTCGTCGGCATCCTTGGGCGACGGCGGCAAGGGAGGCACACCGCACAGCAAGTTGGAAGCCGTACTGCGTTTGTTGGGGTCGCACATGCTTTTGGCGATCGCCTGTATCGCATCGCCTATATGGCGACCCACGGCACCACCGGCTGTCTCGTTCGGCGGCGGAAAATATTTATCGAAACGCGTGGGCTTGAAGTGCGTGTAGTTGGTGTGCTGCATGATCTGACGATCGTCCGCGGGCTTGGTCGGTTTGGCGTCGACCCGTGGTGCTACCGAGGTATCCGTCGGCGCGGGCGGGAGCCGTATCGAGCCATCCTTGTTGAACAAATGGGTGGCGGCCGATATGGCCACGGAGGCCGCCGGCGCAGGTGCCGTCTCGTGATCTTGCATGACCATCGCATCACGACGTGGCTTCTCGTGCGACTTGGGGCGAGCGCGTGGTGCCGCCGCCTGTTGTGGCAACACCAACTCGGCCAGCGTGGGTGGGGCAGGAGGCGGCGCGGTACGCGGCGTGCTGGTGTCATCCAGCAGACGCACGACCAGCGTCTGATCACTATCGACAGATGCTGGCTGCATCGCAGACCACATCACTAGCCCGAACAGCATGTGCAGTGCCAATACCAAAGCCAGCACAAACACCTGCGCCTGGCGCGTCAGCGTCGGCTGTCGCCAGCGTCTGTGACCCAAGTTCCCACCCGTTTCGCTGCCGAGTAATGCCAGACCGCGCGCAAGCGCGCCCTCTCGTTGATGTCGGCCCTGCTCGGAACGTTCGATGACACAGCCTCATTCAAGCCAATTACCCGCGCAAACTTACGCATACTGTCAGCGCGTGTTACGGCCAACTTCGGTAGACAGGTTATTTCATCAAGGGTTCCCCGGATGGAAAGCGCAACGAGCAAACCGGTGCCGTGGAGGCTAAATGCCCCGCGGCCTCGTCTTCGCACGCCTCGGTCGCCAGGATCTGAAATGTGTCCGAAACAATCTCCAAGCCGGGACATAAACGAGACGTGAGCTGTGGCTACGTTTTTTAGCCCTATGTTCGAACTGTAAAAGCGCATTCTATGCACGACAAACTTGCGATCGCTCTCACCTCGCCAGGCGTGCTGCATATCCCATCCATTCTTTCCTACCCACGATAACCTCTTCTAGTCGCCATGGCCTTGTCCGCCTCCAGTCAGAAGTGCACGAAACGGCTCGCCATGCGATAAACATTAAAAGTATCGACCGTAGGCGAGTACGCTGATTCTCGGCGCACCGATAGCATGGCCAAGCAAGAGCATACTGACTTCCTTTGTAACTTCTTCTAATCCCCGAACGAATGGGTTCAAGGGATGATCTGGGGAGAGCCATGTCCGATCTCAATTTCAACTGCACGCAATGTGGAAAGTGTTGCCACGATCTTAGGCTGCCACTTACCCGTAAAGAGGCCATCGGCTGGCTGGAGCGAGGTGGATCAGTTGAAGTGCTTTGCGAAGCGGTACCTTGGGTAACTGAGCCCGCCGCCATGGATGCAGTGGCCATGCATAAGCGACGGCGCTCATTTTCCACCTCGAGTGGCGAGCTTCCCATTCGCGTCATTGCCGTGCTTACAGCCAACTTTGCGGGTGCTTGTCCGCATCTTCGTAGTGACATGCGATGCGGCATTTATGACAGCAGGCCACACGTATGCCGGATCTACCCCGCCGAAGTGAATCCTTTCATATCGCTTTCACCCGGTCATAAAAAGTGCCCACCGGAGGCGTGGACATCGTCCAATCCTTTTATGCGAGCGGGCAAAGTAGTCGACGCTCAGACACAGCTCCATATAACGCTGCTGCAACATGAAGATCAGCTGGATGTCTCGTTCAAGGCAGAGGCCTGTGAGGAGCTCGCTATTCGAAGCGCCGGTCTTTCAAACGAAGGATTCGTCGTTCATCGTCCCTCCTGCGCAACGCTTCTCTCCGTGCTTCAGCGAGACGCCACTGTCGGGGACGGTAAGCCGCCAGCAAGCAACTGGGAGCTAGTAACCAATCAAGCAACGACGTTAGAAGCGCTGCGCCAAGTTGGCGCAAAGCCGTTGTACACCACCATGTTTGCAGGAGGAGCACTCCAATATCTAGGCTTCCATCCTGACAGTCCGCCGAATGTATTACCGTCCTGAATGATGGGCTGCACCGTTGAAGAAATCAGCTTCTGAAAAAAACAACCAGGCGGATGCGGCAATGAATAACTATATGTTCTTATTTTTATTCTCTTCCCAGAGACTATGGTGACAGAGTTGACTGGGTGATGACAGCGGCCTTCAGCGAAACTGGAATGGATTTGTAGGCTGGCGTTCCCGACTGCTCATCGTGGCTGTCCAGTCCAACCAAGCAGTTTCCTTCTGGGTAGTACATGGCCACCGTGCCAACGGCGATGGGATATTCGACTGCGGTAAAACCGCGTACAGCTCTGATCAGTCCGCCGCCATCGATACTGGTGGGCCCAGTAACTTCGACATCGATGCGATCACCGTGACGTAATCCATTGGACGCGAGATCTTCCGCACTAACGAACACTACGTCGCGCCGACCCGTAATACCGCGGTATCGATCGTTGAGGCTATAGATCGTGGTGTTGTATTGGTCGTGGGAACGGATAGTTGTAAGTGTGAGGTGCTTGTTGGCCACTGACGGATCTTCGTCCAGGCCCCTGGCAATGAGGAAATGTGCCTTACCGTCAGGCGTTGCCCACTTGCGCTCCGATGCTGCGATATAGAGACGAAATCCACCTGGGTTGCGAATTTGCTCGTTGTATCGGGCGAAGCTGGGATAGACGATCTCGATCTTGTCGCGGATGCGATCGTAGTCGGCGATGAGGCCATCCCAATCCACCATCGTTTGGGGAAGTGTTGCCTTGGCGATGGCCGCGACGATCCATGGCTCGGATCGCAAATGTTCGGATGCCGGTGCAAGGTTTCCCTGTGACGCATGAACCATCGACATGGAATCTTCGACAGTCACTGACTGTACGCCGCTGGCCTGAACATCCAGCTCAGTGCGACCCAGGCATGGAAGGATAAACGATTGCTTCGCGGTGATCAGATGCGAACGGTTGAGCTTAGTTGCGATATGCACAGCTAGATCCAGCTTTCGCATCGCCGCGAAAGTGGCTTGGGGATCAGACATGGCAACAGCCAGGTTGCCCCCAAGGCATATCAATGCTTTCGATTGACCGTCGCGTATCGCTCTGACAGCAGCTATTGCATCGTGTCCGTGGTTCTTGGGTGCGGTAAAACCGAATGCTTTTTCTATGCCAAGGATGAGCTTGTCATCCGGTTTTTCAGTAATGCCTACCGTGCGATTGCCCTGCACGTTGGAGTGTCCGCGCAACGGGCAGACCCCTGCTCCTTCTCTTCCCATGTTTCCGCGCAACAGAAGCAGGTTGGCAATTTGCTGTACGTTTTGCGTGCCATGCGCATGTTGCGTGATGCCCATGCCATAGCAAACGATCACGCGCTTTGCATGGGCGTAGACGCTAGCCATCGTCGAGATATCGTCGTGCGTCAGACCTGATTTGTATTCGATGCTTTCCCATGTAGTCGCATCGAGATCGACGATAAGTTCATCGATGCCAACGGTGTGTGCAGCAATGAATTCGCGATCGAGTAGTCCTTCTTCGCCGCGCGCCAAAGATTTAGCGTCTTCTTCAAGCAGCCATTTCATGATGCCTTTAAGCAGCGCTGTATCGCCGCCGCATTTGATCTTGTAGTACGTAGACGCTAGCGGCGTGGACTTACCCGTCACCATCTCGATCGGGTCTTGCGGTGAAGTAAACCGCTCCAGGCCACGTTCCGGCAACGGGTTGACAGCGATGATGGGGACACCTCGCTTGGATACTTCGCGCAACGTTGCGAGCATGCGCGGATGATTGGTACCCGGATTGTGTCCGATGCAAAACAACGCATCGCAATGATCGAAATCTTCGAGCGTGACGGTGCCCTTCCCTACTCCGATGGAATGGGGTAATCCGACACTCGTCGCCTCGTGGCACATGTTTGAACAATCAGGGAAGTTGTTGGAGCCCAATTCCCTGACGAAAATCTGATAAAGAAACGCCGCTTCGTTGGAAGTGCGGCCGGACGTGTAAAACTCGGCCATGTCCGGGTGTGGTAGTGCGTTGAGCGCTGCGCCGATACGGCTCACGGCGTCTTCCCAACTAATCGCTACGTACGTATCTGTCTGAGCGTCGTAGGCCATCGGATGCGTCAACCGCCCGAGTCCTTCCAACGCGTAGTCGCTCAAATGCCATAGCGACGAAACGGTATTGGCCGCAAAGAATTCCGGACGAGCTCTTTTTGCAGTCGCTTCCCACGTAACGGCTTTAGCTCCGTTTTCGCAGAACTCAAACGAACTGGTGTCTTTAGGATCGGGCCATGCACAACCAGGACAATCGAAGCCCTGCGGTTGGTTAACCCGGCGAAGCGCCATCGCCTCGCGGCCTACGGCCATCTGTCCGCTCACCGCTTTAGCGACAGCACGAAGTGCCCCCCATCCTCCCGCAGGGCCTTCGTAAGTATCGACACCCGGAACTTTGGTTTTATCACTCATCGGAACGTCATTCGGTGGAGAGTTCGAATTGAGAAAGTCTACACCCTCAAACCATGAAATTCCCCGGATCGCGCTTTGCCGTTTGGCCTTTTAGCCATCGGTATCGTGAGGTGCTTGTTCATGAAACGTGACCATCATTTATTGCGTGAAGGCTATCCGCCGACGCAATAAAGCGTATTCAGTGCTGTCGATCCGATTGCATATTTCTCCGCACAGGAATTCCCCGCGTGCTGCATCACATTGCGGTCAACCCGCCGCCAGGGCACGAATATCGGCGGCTTCCAGAACCGTCTTTGGAGCGCCGTGCCGGGCCACTGCCAGCATCGCCTGTCCCATGACTTCCGTAGAAAGCATCACGTTCGGCAACAGCAAACGTAGCGGCGTCAAAAGCGGCTTGGTCAGGCTATAAAGAAGCCGGTACGAAGTTGTCTTGGACTGTATGCCATGCAGAGGCTGGATCGCTCCGGGGCGGAACAAGTACACGGCTTTGAAGGGCAGTCGCTGCAAGGCATTTTCGGTGCGCCCCTTTACGCGCGCCCACATGTTCCTTCCCTGCTCGCTGCTGTCAGTTCCAGTTCCGGATACGTAGACGAAGGTCATGCCGGGATTTAGCAGGACCAGACTTTGCGCAATGCTTAGGGTGAGGTCGTACGTCAGGTGCGCATAAGCGGCTTCGGCCATGCCAGCGGATGAGACGCCCAGGCAAAAGAAGCAGGCATCGAAGCCTCTCAGGTTCTCCTTCACAGAGCCGGAGTCGAAGAGATCGTGCTGCACGATCTCCTTCAACTTGGGGTGCTGCTGTCCAGTAACCGTTCGGCCTACGGTTTGGATGAGCGCGACGTCCGGCGCCAGCAAGCACTCCCTCAAAGCACCTTGTCCGACCATCCCAGTGGCGCCATATAGAAGGACGTTCATTAGATTTCCTTAGGGAAAGTGGTGGACACTGCCTCACCGTTCTAGTGCTTGCACCAGTACTTTTCAACGCAATGGCTCAAACCCGCCACCACCAAACGGAGCCGACACGGCGTTTGTGAAAGCTATGCTCATGGAAAACGACAGCCTCGCTCTCGGGCACTTCATTGCGAAACACCGTCGCTTGTTTGTATTGACCGGCGCCGGTTGCAGCACCGATTCGGGCATCCCCGATTATCGCGACGCTGACGGCAGCTGGAAGCGTTCACAGCCAGTGACCTATCAAGCGTTTATGGGCGAGACCTCAACGCGCCAACGCTATTGGGCGCGCAGTCTCGTAGGTTGGCGTCGATTCGGACACGCGCTACCCAATGGCACGCATCACGCCTTGTTTCGGCTCGAGCAACAGGACAAGCTGCAATTGTTGTTGACGCAAAACGTAGATGGCCTGCACCAACGCGCAGGTAGTCGCGAGGTGCTGGATATGCATGGCCGATTGGATACGGTTCGGTGCATGGAATGCGAACACCGCTCCCCCCGACAAGCTTTTCAGCAATGGCTGTTGGCGCTCAACCCGTCTTGGGCTCAGCTCGATGCCGCGGATGCACCGGACGGCGATGCTGACTTGGACGGCTACGACTTCAGCACATTCACCATTCCGCCCTGCCCGCACTGCGGCGGCATTCTGAAGCCCGATGTCGTGTTTTTCGGCGAAAACGTTCCGCGCGATCGCGTGGCGAAAGCCATGCAGGCACTGGATGAAGCCGATGCCATGTTGGTGGTCGGATCGTCGCTGATGGTCTTCTCGGGCTACCGCTTTGCGCACGCTGCCGCGAAAGCCGGCAAGCCTATTGCAGCCGTGAACCTGGGACGGACGCGCGCCGATCCGTTGCTAAGTCTGAAAATCGAACAGCCTTGCGCTGAGGCACTGGCCTTTCTGTGCGAGAACGAATCAGCGACGGGCGCGGAAAAAATCGCGCAATAGCACGGCCGATTCATCGGCCAGCAAGCCGCCCTGCACAGCGATGCGATGGTTGTGGCGATCGGACACCAAGGTGTCGAACACGCTGCCGGCGGCGCCTGTTTTGGGATCGATCGTTCCGTAGACAACCCGGCCGATGCGCGCGTGCACCAACGCCATCGCACACATGGCACACGGCTCGAGCGTTACATAAAGCGTGGCGTCGACGATGCGGTAATTCGCCAATTTTTCCCCAGCGGCGCGCAACGCCATGATTTCCGCGTGCGCGGTAGGGTCGTGTAGCGTGATATTCCGGTTCCAACCCAGGCCGACGATCTGGTTGTCCTGAACCAGTACGGCGCCGACAGGCACCTCGTTTTCGGCATCGCGGGCATGCGCGGCAAGCTGCAGCGCGCGGCGCATATACGCCTCGTCCTCGACGCTGAAGGTTGATGGTGCCTGGTTATTGGTTAATTCGTCAGTCATTTCAGATGTTTAGATGACTTTCTTACAGTGAGTAGCATGACGAATTGGCACGGAATTGTACTAACTTATTGATTTTATTATTCCCACTCGATCATCAACGAGTCACGCAAGTCCGCGTGATTAAAGGGATTGGCTTTGATCGACATGAGCCTTTACCGTCGCTTTTACCGTCAGAAAAACACGCCCTTTGCTGGCGCGGGTTTGCGCGGTATCGGCTCATGATCAACCAGCCCTAATCATACCGAACAGGCGACCGCACTTCAGCCCTTCTCTTCGAGAGCAGTCTGACGTACCTCATGCTCGATAGCCACGCTGGACGTTCGGTCAAATAGCCATTTTTGCTGTTCAGTGAATCTTGTCGTCCCCGCGACCGCGCCCCCCCCTGCCGCAAGCCGTCGGTGATTTTGAATTGTTGATCCAGTCGTAGCCAGACTACGACAACGACAACTTATCCAAAAATCTCGCGCGACCCTCGACGCTCATCCGGCACTGCGACAGAGAAGAACACTGTCACCACTGTCGCCCTTCTTGCCGCTGCCAAGATGTCAGAAACTAGTGTATCATTTCTCTGTTCCAGAGGTGCCCCATGAACACACTGCCCGAGACCATCCTGCAACAAGCACGATCTCTCCCCGAGGGAGGCGTGCTGTCGCCCAAGGAGTTCCTGCACCTGGGAAGCCGGTCGGCGGTGGATCAAGCGTTCTCGCGGCTCGCCAAGACCGGCAAGCTGCTGCGCGTGGCGCGTGGCGCCTATGCCGCCCCGGTTTCCAGCCGGTTCGGGTCGCGCGCTCCCGCGCCCGAGAAGGTCGTCAAGGCGCTGGCCGAACAAAGCGGCGAAGTCGTCGTACCGCACGGCGCCAGCGCGGCCAATGCCTTGGGCCTGACGCAGCAAGTGCCTATCCGCGAGGTTTATCTGACTTCCGGCCGCACCCGGAAGCTGAAGCTCGGGCGCTCGGAAGTGCTGGTCAAGCACGCACCGCGCTGGATGCTGGCACTGGGCACGAGGCCGGCAGGCGCAGCCGTGCGCGCACTGGCCTGGATTGGACCCACGCACGCCGGCAAGTCGCTGGCGTCGCTGCGCCGTACCCTTCCCCGCTCCGAATGGCAGGCGCTGACCTCGGCGCGTGCGACGCTGCCCGGCTGGATGGCACGAGCCATCGGCGAGGAAGCCGCGCGTGGTTGAGTATTTCTTCGATCTGAGCAAGAAGGATCAACGCGAGGCGCTGGAATACGGGCGCGCCGAAACCGGCCGCCCCGTCCACTTGCTCGAAAAGGACGTGTGGGTGGTGTGGACGCTGCGCGCCCTGTTAGATTCGCCGCTGGCGACCGATCTGACCTTCAAAGGTGGCACCTCGCTGTCGAAGGTCTACAAGGTCATCGACCGCTTTTCCGAAGACATCGACCTGACCTACGACATTCGCAAGCTGATCCCGGACCTGATCGGCGAAGGCGGCGAGTTGCCGACCAGTCGCAGCCAGGCCGGCAAATGGACGCAAGCCGTGCGGCATCGGCTGCCAGACTGGATCACGCAGAACGTGCAGCCAGTGCTTCAAACCGCCTTGACGAGCGAGCGTCTGGCCGCCCGACTAGAACTTGGCGGCCAGGAGAACGACAAACTGTTCCTGCACTACCCTGCCCTGACCCAAGGAACGGGCTACGTGGCGCCTGTTGTCACGCTGGAGTTCGGTGCGCGCGCCACGGGCGAGCCGCATCAGGTATTCACGGTGACTTGCGACATCGCCGCGCACTTGGCTGACGTGTCGTTTCCCACCGCCTCGCCACTGGTCATGAGCGTCGCGCGCACCTTTTGGGAGAAGGCCACCGCTGCGCACGTATTCTGCGCGCAAGGCCGCATCCGCAGCGAACGCTATGCCCGGCATTGGCACGACTTGGCCGCGATCGCACGAAGTCCTCATTTCGCCACCGTCATCGCCGATCACGCGGTGGCAACGGCCGTCGCCCGCCACAAGTCCTTCTTCTTCATCGAGAAGGATGCCGACGGCCACGTGATCGACTACATGCCCGCGACCATGGGACGTCTGAAAATCGTCCCCGAAGGCGAAGCCAAGACGGCACTCGCTAAGGACTACGCGGCCATGCTGTCGGACGAAGTGATGGTAGGCAATGCCGTATCGTTCGACGAGCTGCTGGAAGCATGCGCCGACCTCGAAGCCAAGGTGAACAGGGCTGCAACACAGCCACCCTTCCCCTGACGATCTCCGGGGAAATCCACGACTCCTGCCGAGGACATCAAAAGAAGGATGACCACTAATCCTGGCTTCGAATACCTCAACAAGCAGTGCGAACGCAGCATCACGAAAATGAGCGATGCTGAGGCACTCGCACACATCGGCAAGTTGATCGACGATGCCTTCGACGCATCCTTCGAGCGCGGTGGCAAGCGCGCACTCTATTTGCTCGACGAACTATCGAAGCGAAAACTTGGCGACTCGGATGGCGCGCTGGTCGAGTATTTCCGAGCCAATGCGTGGTCAGCACTGTCACATATAGCGAACGTCCGACAATCCTGGTCTTGGGAGGCGCCCGAGCGGCAGGCTGAACTGCTTGCGCTGTCACGCGCCTCAAGCCATGCCGGCTTTGCGAGCCTCGACAAGATTCGTCGGTGCCAGATACTCACTAACCATGCGAACCTGCTCAATACGGTCGGTCGCACGATCGATGCGATCGCCGTCTGGGACGCAGCTCTGAAGATCATTCCTGGCTTTGCTATCAACCTTTTCACCGTGGGCGATGGCATATAGGTAGACCTGCTTCACGATGTCCCGAATCTGCACCGCCGTAGCAGGTGCTCCGCGCTCCTTGACCTTGTTGCACAAGGCCCGCAGGTCTTCGGGCTGGATTTCGGTCAGCAGGCGATTCTGGAAAACCGGCAGGATGTCCCGGTCGATGATGTGCTTGCGCATCGCGCGGGTGCTGTCGGCCAATCTTGCATTGGCCAGCCATGTCTCCATCGCCGTGCCGAAGGTCTTGATGGCGACCACCCGGCGTTTCTCGCGTTGCTTTTCGAGCGCAGGTGATATGCCCTTGAGGACGGTTTTCCGCGCGTCCAGGAGCAGTTCGCGCGCCATCGCCAGAGAAATACCGTCAGGGCCATAGCGCCCGAGGGTCAGCGTTTCCCGGCGTCCGTTGAAACGGTAATCGTAGCGGAAGGTGACGGTACCGCTGGGTGATACCGTCACGTACATCCCATCACGGTCAGAAGCCTTATAAGTCTTGGACTTAGGCTTCAAGTTACGCAGTGCAGCGTCGGTAAGCATCGAGGTTTCCTCCGGCTTTTTGACGGCTTTACCGTCAGGTTTTACCGTCAGGGACCAGGAGACCTGTTGATGCCCGGAAAGCCGCATAAAACAAGCTTTCCCGAGAAGCCTTTTACCGTCAAAGACGGTAAAAGTCTGAATAGTGAACGGGAGGGTCTTAATTCGGCCTCGATTCTTACCGTCAGCTTTACCGTCAACCTGTTTTGCTGGCCGGCGATAGCCACCGATAGCTGCCGTGACGTATTTCTTTCCAAATCAATACGTTACGAGTTCTTTTCGATAGCTGGCGATAGTCCTCGAAGGACGTCAATTCACTCCCACTCGATCGTAGCGGGTGGTTTGCCACTGATGTCATAAACTACACGAGAAATTCCGCATAATTCATTGATAATTCTATTAGAAACCGTACCAAGAAACTCATAAGGCAAGTGCGCCCAATGGGCGGTCATGAAATCGATGGTTTCCACTGCGCGGAGCGCGACCACCCATTCGTAAGCACGGGCGTCGCCCACGACCCCCACTGACTTCACGGGCAGAAATACGGCGAACGCCTGGCTGACCTTGTCGTACAGATCCGCCTTGCGCAGCTCCTCAATAAAGATGGCATCGGCGCGCGCGAGCAGTTCGGCGTATTCGCGCTTTACTTCACCCAGAATGCGCACGCCCAGGCCCGGCCCGGGAAACGGATGGCGGTAGACCATCTCGCGCGGCAGACCTAGTTCCACACCAATGCGGCGCACTTCGTCCTTGAACAATTCACGCAGCGGCTCGATCAGCTTCAGCTTCATGTGTTCGGGCAAGCCACCTACGTTGTGGTGACTCTTGATGACATGTGCCTTACCGGTTTTGCTTCCCGCCGATTCGATCACGTCCGGATAGATCGTGCCCTGTGCCAGCCACTTCACATGACCGCTGCCGGTCGCGGTGACTTTGGCCGATTCCTCGTCGAAAATCTCCACGAACAAGCGGCCGATGATCTTGCGCTTGGCTTCGGGGTCGGCCACGCCTTCAAGCGCCTTGAAATAGCGTTCAGCGGCGTTGACGCGAATGACCTTGACGCCCATGTGTTCGGCCATGGTGGCCATCACTTGGTCGCCTTCCTGCCAGCGCAACAGGCCCGTGTCGACGAACACGCAAGTCAGCTGATTGCCGATCGCTCGATGCAGGAGCGCAGCGACCACGGACGAATCCACGCCCCCGGACAGACCTAGGAGTACATGATCGTTACCCACCTGCTCACGCACGCGGGCGATCTGGTCGTCGATGATATGCGCGGCCGTCCACAGTGTTTGACAACCGCAGATATCGGTGACGAAACGCTTGAGCAACGCGTTGCCTTGCTTGGTGTGCGTCACCTCGGGATGGAACTGCACGCCGTACCAGTGCTTGGCTTCGTTCGACATGGCGGCGACCGGAATGCGGTCGGTCGTCGCCGTGATGGTAAAGCCCGGCGGAGCTTTGGCGACGTGATCGCCATGGCTCATCCAGACCTCAAGCGCATGGCTGGATGCATGATCGCTGAGGCCGGCAAGCAGGCGATCGGCCGCAACGACATCGACGTGCGCATGACCGAACTCTCGCGCGTCGGCGGCTTCCGTGGCGCCACCCAGCTGTGCAGCCATTGTCTGCATGCCATAACAGATGCCGAGTATCGGCAAGCCCGAATCGAACACTTCCTGCGGTACCTTCGGTGCACCATGCAGCGTGGTGGATTCTGGACCGCCGGAAAGAATGATGCCTTTCGCGCCGTACGCGGCTATCTCGGCTGGATTGTGGTCCCACGCCCAGATTTCGCAGTAGACGCCGATCTCGCGGATACGTCGCGCAATCAGCTGGGTGTACTGCGCGCCGAAGTCGAGGATGAGGATCTTGTCGCTATGGATATGGGTCATGGCGGCGAAGTCAGGGAATGAGGGATGAGATGTGCTTGGCCGTCATCCGGAAAAAACCGGGATCTAGTCAAACATGCGTGCGAAGCGCACAAACCACTTATGAGCGCTTCGCACAGGTTATTCATACGAGATCCCGGCTTTTGCCGGGATGACGAGCGGGAGCATCACGAATTCAGCCGGTAGTTCGGCGCTTCCTTCGTGATCTGAATATCGTGCGGATGCGCTTCGGTCACGCCAGCCGAGGTCACTTTGACGAACTGCGCGTTGTTGCGGACATCGTCGATCGTCGCTGCGCCCAGATAACCCATCGAGGCGCGCAGTCCACCGATCAGCTGATGGATGATGTTGCGCAGCGGACCACGATACGGCACGCGGCCTTCGATGCCTTCCGGCACCAGCTTGTCGGCGTCGGCTTCGTCCTGGAAATAGCGATCTTTGGAACCCAGCGCCATGGCACCCAGCGAACCCATGCCGCGATAGCTCTTGTAGGAGCGCCCCTGGAACAGCTCAACTTCGCCTGGGGATTCCTCGGTGCCGGCGAACATCGAGCCGAGCATGACCGTGGATGCGCCAGCGGCCAGTGCCTTCGGAATATCGCCGGAATAGCGAATACCGCCATCGGCGATCAGCGGTATTTCGTCCTTCAACGCGGTGGCCACCATGTCGATGGCCGTGATCTGCGGCACGCCGACACCGGCCACTACGCGAGTAGTGCAGATCGATCCAGGGCCAACGCCCACTTTGACCGCATCCACGCCTGCATCGAGCAATGCGCGAGCGGCTTCGCCCGTAACGATATTGCCGGCGATCACCTGCACCTGCGAATAGCGTTTCTTGACCCATGCGGCGCGCTCGATCACGCCTTGCGAATGACCATGCGCGGTATCGACCACGATTACATCCACGCCGGCGTCAATTAACGCTTCGATGCGTTGCTCCGTATCGCCGCCCACACCGACTGCCGCACCAACCAGTAGACGCTCGTGCGCATCCTTGGCAGCGTTGGGGTTGTCGCGTGCTTTTTGGATGTCCTTAACGGTGATCAGACCGCGCAGTTGGAATGCGTCGTTGACCACCAGCACTTTTTCGATGCGGTTCTTGTGCAGCAATAGCAGCACTTCGTCTTGACTGGCGCCTTCGCGTACGGTTACCAGCTTCTCTTGACGCGTCATGATGTTGCGCACCGGATCGTCGTGCTTGCGTTCGAAGCGCAAATCGCGACTGGTGACGATGCCGACCAACTGCTCGCCATCGACCACCGGCACACCGGAAATATTGTGCGCGCGAGTCAGCTTGAGCACATCGCGGATCGATGTATGCGGACTGACCGTAATCGGACTACGAATGACGCCAGCCTCGAATTTCTTCACCAGGCGCACTTCGGCAGCCTGCTCTTCGGCGGTCATGTTTTTATGGATGATGCCGATGCCGCCGTTCTGCGCCATGGTGATGGCGAGCCGGGCTTCGGTGACCGTGTCCATGGCAGCGGACACGATGGGAATATTCAGACGAAGATTCCGCGTGAGCCGCGTGGCGGTATCCACGTCGCGCGGTAAAACCTGGGAATGGGCCGGGACGAGGTAAACGTCGTCGTACGTGAGGGCCTCGGCGAGGATGCGCATGCGATAAGTCCCGCTGCAAAGAGAGGATTATACGCGGGAGTGGGACGAGGCGCGACTGCTGCCGACAAGAATGGTGCCAGATGCCGTTCCAAAACTGCCTAAAGGCCACGCCATTTAGCCAGCGTTAAACTCGAGACACCGTTACCCGCGTGCTTCGGCGGCTTCCAGGGTGTTTTCCATCAAGGTCGCCACCGTCATCGGACCGACGCCACCAGGAACCGGAGTGATCCAGCTGGCGCGTTGCGAAGCCACAGCGAAATCCACGTCGCCGACCAGGCGCCCATCGTCCAAGCGATTGATACCGACATCCACGACCACAGCCCCCGGCTTGATCCACTCCCCTTTCACGAGCCCCGGTTTGCCTACCGCAACAACCAGGATGTCGGCCTGTCTCACGAAGGATTCCAGATCGTGCGTAAAGCGATGACAACAGGTGGTGGTGCAGCCGGCGATCAACAACTCCAGTACGAGCGGACGCCCAACGTGATTAGAGACGCCGACCACGACAGCATGTTGCCCACGCACGGGACGATCGGTATGTCCGAGCAACGTCATCACGCCCTTGGGCGTGCACGGGCGCAAACCAAAACGGCGCAAGGCCAAACGCCCGACATTGACGGCCTGGAAGCCATCGACGTCCTTGTTGGGATCGATGCGATCAACCAAGGCATCTTCATCGATATGTTCCGGCAGCGGCGACTGCACCAGAATGCCGTGCACGGTCGGATCGGCATTGAGCCGATCAATCAGCGCGAATAGTTCGGTCTGCGTCGTGTTTGAAGGCAGGTCGTAATCGAAAGAACGAAAACCCACTTGATGGCAAGCTTTGCGCTTGTTGCGCACATAGACCGACGACGCCGCATCGTCACCGACCAGCACGACCGCGAGGCCCGGCTCGGCATGCCCCTGTGCCTTGCGTTCGCTCACGCGCTTGCCGATCCGATCCAGCAGTTCCTGCGCGATGCGTTTGCCATCGAGGATGCGTGCGTTCATGGGGTGTCCTGGTCTTTCTGAGCGACCATTATCCCGGCTTGTACGGGAACTCGCCATGCTTATTGCATGGGAAGAAGCATCGAGCTGTGCGGCCCTGAGGGCTATCCGTGTAGCGCGCAGAAGCGCTCGATATCTTCGTAGCCGTTGAACACGGCAGCCGCTCCACATCCCGGACAGGCGGGATCGCGCGGCAGCCGCGTTTCGCGAAAACGCATGCTGAGCGCGTCGAACGACAACAGTCGGCCGACCAGCGGTTCGCCAAGGTCAAGGATCAGCTTCAGCGCTTCGGTAGCCTGCAGCAAACCGACGATGCCCGGCAGCACGCCCAATACGCCGGCCTCGCTGCAGTTGGGTGCATCCGAGGCGGCAGGAGGTTCGGGGAACAGGCAGCGATAACAGGGTGAATCGCTACGTCGCGGGTCGAACACGCTGACCTGGCCGGTGAAACGTTCGACCGCGCCGTAGACCATCGGTATGTTCAGCCGTCGCGTCGATGCGGCGAGCAGATAGCGCGCAGGGAAATTGTCAGCACCATCGATGACCACGTCATGCCCGATCAGCAGGCGTTCGACGTTGTCAGCCTGCAGGCGCTGGTTGCGTAGATCCAGCTGCACACGTGGATTGAGCGCCGCCAAGGTCATGCGTGCGGATTCGGTCTTGGCCATGCCAACCCGCGCGTCCGCGTGGATCACTTGTCGATGCAGGTTCGAGCGTTCAACGCGGTCGTCGTCTATAAGCGTGAGCCGCCCCACTCCTGCTGCTGCAAGATAAAGTGCAGCCGGCGCACCTAAGCCGCCCGCGCCCAAGAGCACGATGCTGGCTTGGCTGAGTTTGAGTTGTCCAGACTCACCAACCTGTGGCAGTCGTAACTGACGTGCGTAGCGCTCTGCGAAATCCGCATCGACGCGACCGACACGAACCGGCAAGCCCTCGTTTTTCCAGCGCTCAAAGCCCCCCGCGACGGACGACACCTGGCGATAGCCCATTCGCTGCAGCGCTTCGGCTGCTAGCAGGGATCGCCGACCACTGGCGCAGATCGTGAGAATGACGCGGTCGCGATTAGGTTCGTTATCTTCGATGCGTAATTCGAGAAATCCGCGCGATAAAGCCAAGGCACCGGCAGGAGATCCTGCCGCACGCTCGTCGTCTTCACGCACATCGATCAGCAAGGCGCCTTTGGCCTGCTGGCCAAAGGCCTCGGCAGGTGACATCTCCGGCACGCTTTGACGCAATGTGGCCAACCAGGATTCGCGATTTAGGGATTCGCTCATGCGTGCAGTGTAAGACGACGCGGGTGCAATACCCGTTATTATTTACGCTTCTTCATCTCGCGGATCATGCGCTGGCGCTTGCGCTGTTGCGCCTCGGTGAGCACATTCCGCTTGCCTGCGAAGGGGTTGTCGCCGTCACGGAATTCGATACGGACCGGCGTGCCTTCCAGTTTGTAGCGCTTGCGGAAGAAATTTTCCAGGTAGCGCCGATACGCCGGCGCAATGTGCTTGGTACGGCTGCCGTGGATAACGATGGTCGGCGGATTGTTGCCGCCGGGGTGGGCAAAACGCAGTTTCGGAGCATGCCCGCGCACGAGCGGCGGCTGGTAGCCCTCGTAAGCGCGCTCGAGCGTTTTAGTGAGATCCGACGAACCGAGTTCGCGCGTGGCCGCCGAGTGTGCACGCACGACAGCACGCATCAGTTCGCGCAGGCCTGAGCCGTGCAACGCCGAAATGAATACTTGTTTGGCCCAGTCCACGAATGCGAGCCGGCGTTCCAACGCACGCTGACATTGTTCGCGCTGGTATGTATCCATGCCGTCCCATTTGTTGACCGCAATCACTAGCGCCCTGCCCTCTTCGAGCACATGGCCGATCAAGGTGAGATCTTGGTCGGCCAGGTTTTCGCGCGCATCGACCATCAACACTACGACTTGCGACGCCGCCATGGACTGCAGGGTCTTGATGACGCTGAATTTCTCGACCGCCTCTTCGACACGCGCTCTGCGCCGTACGCCAGCGGTGTCGATCAGCGTGTACCGCTTGCCATCGCGTTCCAGCGGCACGCGGATGGGATCGCGCGTGGTACCGGCGACATCGGAGACGATCAACCTATCCTCGCCGAGCAAGCGATTGATCAAGGTGGATTTGCCGGCATTGGGACGACCGACGATGGCGACACGAATGCTGTCTTTGTCTTCCGGAGCCAGCTCTTCGTGGACGTCTTCGGGCAACAAGGGCAATGCTGCCGCGATGAGTTCTTCCGTACCGCGGTTGTGCGCCGCCGACAATGGCAACGTATGAGCGATGCCGAACACGGCGAATTCCGCCATGGCATTTTGCTCATCCAGACCGTCGGTCTTGTTGACTGCGGTGATGATCGGCTTACCGCTGCGGCGCAACTCATCGAGGATGCTGCGATCCTGCGGCAGCAGGCCATCACGCGCGTCGACCACGAAGATCAGTACCTGCGCCTCGTCGATAGCGAGACGCACTTGTTGTGCGGTCAGTGCATCAATGCCTTCATCGACACCGGAAAGGCCGCCGGTGTCGACCACCACAAACGGTCGTGCACCGGTGCGGCACACGCCGTAGTGGCGATCGCGGGTGAGGCCCGGCATATCAGCCACCAAGGCGTCGCGTGTACGCGTCAACGCATTGAACAGGGTCGATTTACCGACGTTGGGACGACCGACCAGGGCGATGACAGGCAGCACGAATCATAATTCCAAAGATTATTTCGCGCCGAGGCGATAAGCGACGATATGACCCTGTACATCGACGACGTACACCAGGTCGCCGGCGACCACCGGCTGCGCCCGGATAGCTTTCTTGGAAAGACGCTCGCGCCCAGCCAAGGCGCCATCGCCAACCTGCAGCCAATGGACATAGCCTTCAATGTCGCCGACGACGACATAATTGCCCTGCACAGACGGCGCGGTCAGCCAGCGATATTTCAGCGCATCGCTCTTCCACATATCGGCGCCGCTGCTCTTATCGAACGCCCACACTTGGGAATCCTCGTTCACGGCGAAAAGGCTGCTGCCACTCACGGCCAACGATGTGTACGTGGAGAACGGGCGCGCCCATACCGGACGACCACTGGGGCCATCCACCGCCGTCAGGTTGCCATGGTAGGCGCTGGCGTAGAGGCTGGTGCCGTCGAGCAAGACGTTTCCGTCGGCATCGTTCATCCGGTCGATATCGGTACGGCCTTCGCCGCTCGACAGTTTCTGTTCCCACAGCTTATCGCCGTTGTCCAGGCGCAGCGCAATCAGTTTGCCGTCATCGCTGCCGAAGAACACGACGCCATTGGCGACCAGCAGCGGGCCATTGCCACGCAAGCTGAGCAGCGGGACGTTGCCTTGGTCATTGACCCAACGACGCTCACCCGTGCCGCTGTCCAGACCGTATATGCGACCGTCCTGGGTGCGCACGAGAACCAACTGGCCTGCAATCGCCGGGGAGTCGATCACTTCCGAGGGCAAGGTGCTGGTCCAGCGCTCGCTGCCGTCCTTGGTGTTCAACCCGAACACGTGCCCGTCGAGAGTGCCAACGGTCAGCAGGTCACCCGAAACAGCCGGACCGCCCGAATAGAACGCATCGGCACGCTTCTTGTCGCCCCAGCCAAACCAGCCGTGAAGACGTGTCTTCTTTTCCCACAGTGTCTTGCCGCTGGCGGCATCGTAAGCAGCGATCACGCCATCGGTGCTGGCGGCATAGAGCACGCCATCAACGACGGCCGGTTGCATGCGCACACCGCTGTCACCGGCACCATGACCGACACGCGTATTCCACACCTTGGTCACTTGGACGGTGGGTTTGAAATCCTTAGCCAGCGGAGTCGGCGGCTGGATGTTTTCTTTCTTGAATGAATGGCAGCCCGCGAGGGCTACCAACGAACCGGTCAGTACGATCAGCCAAAAACGTTTCATGCACCCTGCTTCCCGGCCGTGGCCAGATCGTCGATTTTCATTTGCACTTCATTGCCCTGCTGCGCACTCGGGCCCATGGCCTTCACGGCGGCCTGATATGCCTTCAGAGCATCATCGCGCCGTCCAAGCTTGACCAGCGCATCGCCGCGTAGTTCCTGGCCCACGATGGCATAGCTGTCGGCAGGCATGCGATCGAGCGCGCTCAAGGCATCTTGGGCATTGCCCTGCCCCAGCTGCACATGGGCGATACGCAGCTCCACCAGCGCTTTGAATTCCTTGCTCGGCGCATGTTGCTCTGCCCAGTTGAGCGATTCGAGCGCCTTGTCGAACTGTTTGGATTCCACTTGCCGACGAGCACGGTCGCTGACCGCCAACATGGCATAGGGCGTATCCGCGTAATCGCTCATCAGCTGCTGCGTGAGAGCGTCCACCGTCCGGCTGTCGCCGTTATCGAGAACGGACTGCAATTGCTGATAGATACCCGACGCCGCCGTTTGATGCGCAACCCTGTGATTACGCCATTCCTGATACCCGAAAATGGCAACCAGGCCGATGACGACACCCACGACGATCGACAGGCCATTCTGCCTTAGCCATTTTTGTACGCGTTCGCTCTGTTCGTAGTCGTCGTATGCATCAAATGCCATGCAATCACCGTGTCGCAAGAGACGCCGCAAGGCGCCAGAAAGGGTGTTCTTGGGCCGCCGCGATTCGGCCGCAGGCGACATTGCCTGCCTCGTGGGCAGACAATGCGCAAGCATAACCGATCAGGATGGTCGAGGGACGCCGAACCCGCCGTCAGGCGCCGGCCGGCGTCGCTTTGCCATCCTGAATATCGACGCGGAAATGCGCCACATTGGAGTGACGGTAGGGATCCAGCGGCATCGGCTGGCCGTCTACATTGACCTGTGCCCCGGCAGCATTGCCGATACGCACTTCAAGCGGCTGGTCGCTGCGATAGGTCTTGGCCGTTCCTGCTGATAGCAAGCCATATTCGAGACGCGAGCCGTCCTTGCCAATCACCTCTACCCAGCTGCTGTTGGCCAAGGTGAGTGTGAGGCTGTGACTGCCCGCACCTATCGTAGCCGCCGCGCTGTTGCCGGTTGGCGGTGCGATGGTCGCATCGCTCTCCAGGTTAGGAACAGGCACCATGGAGGCGAGCAGCGGCTGTTCGGACGTGCGCGCAATGGAAGATGCGGGCGCAGGCGCGACGATGCTCTGAGCGAGTGTTGTAGCGTTGGCATATGCCTTGGCGGCACTCGCCGCGGCCGCCGGAGCGGCCGGCGGCGGCGCATCCTGTTGCGCGACAGGGGTAGCGTCGAGGGGCGCCAGATGACTCATGTCGTGCGTCAGCGTGCCGCGCATGCCTAGCCACACCGTCGGCACCGCAATCACCAAGGTCAACACCACATAGGTGGCTGCGGTCGCGTAACGATCCAACAGATAGCGCGAGTGCGAAACACCGCCGGTGACGACCAGCGGAGGCTGGCTGGGTCTAAGTCGGGCGACTGCCGTCTCGATTTCGGACTCGTCGATTTCCAGGTAACGCGCGTACTTGCGGATGTAACCGCTGAGATACACCTGGTAGTCGATGCCTTGATGCTCGTTGTTCTCGAGTTGGCGCAACACCTTCGCAGGCAGGCGCAAGGCGTGGCCGCAAGCTTCAATATCCAGGCCACGCGCTTCACGTACGGCGCGTAGACGCGAACCAAAGCCAGGTGCTTCGTTGAAGCGGAATTCGGCAGTGTTCTCATCCATGTTCACTGCGGTCGTGGCGGACGTGGCGGAGGTTGATTCCTCCTGTCCTCCCGGATTGGACTGCTCGGAAGTCATGGGCGTGCGGTTTGATTGAGGGCCTGTGCCTGCTCCGAATCCGGGAACTGACTTAATAGCCGTTTGCTGTAATTCTGAGCAGCATCCGTGTTGCCCAGGTGAGATTCGATTTCATAGCCCAGCTTCAGCGAATCGGGGCTGGCTTGACCCATCGTGTCGAGACGCTGCAAGAACGCACTGGCGTGGAAGAAATCATTATTGAGGTAGAGCACGTTGGTGAGCTGGAGCAATGCGTTGGCATTGTCCGCATTGCGCTGCACAGCCTGACGGAAGCTGGCCTCGGCACTCACGCGATCGTTCAACTTCAATTGACAGACACCCTGATTGGTCAGAGCGACATCGGGTGTTTGATAAAACGGGTCCGCTACCGCCTTGGTGAAGTACGGCAGAGATTCCTGCACCTTGCCGTCATTGCACAAGAATTGGCCAAGGTTGTTGTTGGTATCGCCCTTGCCCGGCTGCAGCTCGACGGCTCTGCGGTAATGGATTTCCGCATTGGGCATATCGCTGATGCGTTCGTAGATATACGCCATCACCGTCTGCGCCGGCACGTAGTTCGGATCGTCGTTGACGGCGATCTTGACCTTCTCCAGCGCACCCTGCAGGTTGCCGATATCGATGTAGTGCTGCGCGAGACGCGTATGCACATCCGCCGCACTTTGAGCTTTCTGCGCCTTGGTTTCCGAAGGTAATTTGGGCTCGGGCGGCGGTGGCGGGGCAACCATGCCTCGGTGGCAACCGGCCAGCAAGACCGTCATGCCGATGCCAAGCCAAAGACGATTACGCCGCATGAGCTGCACCCTCGTCCAAACGTTTGCGGAATTCGGCCTGGCGACGCGTGCGATCCAGCACCTGCCCCTTCAGCTGGCCGCAGGCGGCATCGATATCGTCACCGCGCGTACGGCGCAGCATGGTGAGGATATTTGCGTTGAGTAATTGAGTCTGGAATGCGCGGATGACATCCGGCTCCGAGCGCTCGAAGCGTGTGCCCGGGAACGGGTTGAACGGAATCAGATTGACTTTGCAGGTCGGCATGCGGCGCATCAGCTTGATGAGCTGTCGCGCATGCTCGGGTTGATCGTTGACGCCCTTCATGAGCGTGTATTCGAAGGTGATCGACGTACGCGGCTTGCGCGCGATCCAGCGCTGGCAAGACGCTATCAATTCGGCGATCGGATAACGCTTGTTGAGCGGCACCAGCTCGGTGCGCAACTCGTCGTTTGCCGCATGCAGCGACACAGCGAGCGAGACGTCGATGCTTTCGGACAGCTTGTCGATCATCGGCACAAGGCCGGCGGTTGACAGCGTCACGCGCTTGGACGCGAGGCCAAAACCGAGATCGTCGCGCATCAGGCTCATCGCCTTCACGACGTTGTCGAAGTTCAGCAACGGCTCGCCCATGCCCATCATCACCAC
>JAATFF010000024.1 GCA_015655335.1 Lysobacterales bacterium
CGCGAAGATCGACATGACGTCGGGCAACATCAACATGCGCGATCCGGCAATCTACCGCATCCGCAAAGTCACCCATCAGAACACCGGTGATGTGTGGCCCATCTATCCGATGTACGACTACGCGCATTGCCTGTCCGATGCGCTCGAAGGCATCACCCATTCGCTGTGCACGCTGGAGTTCGAGGATCACCGCCCGCTCTACGACTGGTTCGTGGACAACGTGGATCTGCCCAACCATCCGGAACTGTGGCAGCACATGCGCGAAAACGGCTTCCGCACGGAGCCGGCCAAACCGCGACAGATTGAATTTTCACGCCTTAACTTGACCTACTCCATCACCAGCAAGCGCAAGCTTGCGCAGCTGGTGAACGAGAACCTGGTCGACGGTTGGGACGATCCGCGCATGAACACCTTGCGCGGCCTGCGTCGCCGCGGCTTCACACCGGGTGGCATCCGCCTGTTGATCGAACGCCTGGGCGTGAGCAAGCAGAACAGCGTGATCGATTACGCGATCTTCGAGAACTGTATCCGTGAGGATCTCGACGCCAGCGCCGCCCGTCGCATGGCCGTGATCGATCCCGTGAAGCTGTTGATCACCAATCTTCCCGAAGGCCACCAAGAAACGCTGACCTTCTCGAACCATCCCAAGGACGAAAGCGTTGGCACGCGCCACGTGCCCTTCTCGCGCGAGCTGTGGATCGAACGCGAGGACTTCGCCGAAGTGCCGCCGAAGGGTTTCCATCGCCTCAAGCCCGATGGCGAGGTGCGTCTGCGTGGCGTTGGCATCGTCAAATGCGAGCACATCGTGAAGGGCGCCGATGGCACGGTGACGGAAGTGCACTGCACGCTCGATCCCGAATCCCGCTCCGGCCTGCCCGGCGCCGATCGCAAGGTGAAAGGCACCATTCACTGGGTCAGCGCCAAGCATGGCGTGGCCACCGAAATCCGCCTCTACGACCGCCTGTTCAACGTGCCGACCCCGGACGACGAAAGCGACGGCAAGAGCTGGATCGAACATATCAATCCAGAGGCCAAGCGCATCGTGCGCGGCTGGCTGGAACCCGCCGCCGCCAGCGCCACGCCGGAGCAGCGCTATCAGTTCGAACGCCTGGGTTATTTCGTCGCTGATCGCATCGATCATCGCGCCGAAGCGCCTGTGTTCAACCGTACAGTGACGTTGCGCGACACCTGGGCCAAGCAGGCCGCCTGAGCATGATGCTGCCGCTGCAGATCCACCTCACCCTGCCGCCCTGGATTGAGGATGTTGCCGATGCCAGCCGTCGCTATGTCACCGACGAGGAGCGCGTTGGACTGGCGATCGAGCTGTCGCATCACAACATCCAGCACGGCAGTGGCGGCCCTTTCGGCGCAGCGGTGTTCGATGAGCATGGCCGGCTGATCGCCGCCGCGGCCAATCGCGTGGTGCCGCAGACCTGCTCCGTGGCCCATGCGGAGATGCTCGCTTACATGGCCGCGCAGCAACGGCTTGCCAGTTATCGCCTCAACGAACAAGGTGGTCACTACACCCTGGCGACCAGCTCGCAGCCTTGCTGCCAGTGCTACGGCGCCACGGTATGGGCCGGCATCGATACGCTGCTGATTGGCGCTCGTGCCGAGGACGTGGAAGAACTCACCGAATTCGACGAAGGCCCACTTCCCGCCGATTGGCTAGGCGAACTGGAACGCCGCGGCATTGCGGTCCGACGCGACATCCTGCGTGAGCAGGCGCGCGCAGTACTGGCCGCTTACGGCGGCACGGGGGAGAGCTATTGAACCGCCTGCGTGCCGCCCTTCCGCTTCTCCTGCTCATCATTGCGGGAATCGTGCTGGTCGCCTCCGGCGTCTTCGATCGCTTCCATCCCGAACGTCTGGTTGCACACCAACAACAAGTCCACGCGTACATCAGTGACAATCCCTGGCTGAGCCGCCTTGTCTACATTGGCTTGCTGACCATGGCCACGTGTACCGGCATTCCATTGACGATTGTCTTGATCCTCGCCGGCGGATTTGCCTTCGGCATTGTCGAAGGCACGACGTATTCCTCGATCGGGCTTACGCTCGGTTCGCTGATCCTGTTTCTCGCCAGTCGCTATGCCTTCGGCGAAGGCAGCAAGCATCCGCCGGCGATTGCGGAAAAACTGCACCATGGCTTCGAGCGGCACCCGGTGAGCTACACGCTGTTCCTGCGGCTGGTTCCAGTCGCTCCGTTTGGCCTGCTCACCGTCGCGCTCGCATGGCTGCGCTGTCCGCTCTGGCTATTTCTCGGCGCCACGTGGTTCGGCGGCACATTGATGCTGTCGTTCGAAACATCCGTGGGTGCCGGCTTAGGTCATGCTCTCAGCCACGGGCAGCGGCTCAGTGTCGATCTGTTCTTTGATCCTGGCGTCATCGGACCGCTTGGCGCTTTGGCGCTGCTATCGCTGGCCCCGCTATTCGTCGACATCATTCGCACCAAGCGGCATGTCGCGGCAGAAAGTGCACAACAGAAATCGCGCTCGTCTTGAGTGCATATGACGCAAGATTGGGTTATCCGCGAGCCCCGTAGCGTTGCGCTTATTGGCGGCTAAGTACGACACGAAAACCCTGATCCGGACCGATGCCATTCGCTGCCAAGCTGCCGCGGAAAGCCGGCGCGGCGGTGAAGGCAGCACCGATCCAACCGCCACCTTTCCAAACTCGGCCAAACCCGCTTTGACTTCCTTTAGGGTCGGTCACGTTAGTTTCCAAATTTCCGTACCAGTCCCAGCACCACTCCCTTACATTGCCTGACATGTCATAGAGCCCTAGCTCGTTGGGTTTCTTGCCGCCGACGGGCTTCGTTTGATCATGGTTTAGCTCTATGGCAGGCCAGTTCCAAAATCCTGATAAGTTTTTATCGCCTGCGTTTCTCCAATACCATGCGACGTCATTGACGTTATCGCTTCCGCTGTATGTATAGCTCCTGCTTAGCTGACCTCCATCTGCGGCGTATTCCCACTCCGCCTCTGTTGGCAATCGATAGCCATTAGCTCCTTCATTGATTGTCACTGTCCATTTGATGTTATCGAGATCGCCAAATTTCGGGTCCGGCTTATTGTTCGGATCCTCCTTATTTTTGTCTATGTTGTAGTACGGCGTTAAGCCCTCTTTGAGGCTTCTTCTATTGCAGTACTCAATGCTGTCGTACCAGCTCACCCTTTCCACCGGCAAATTGTCGCCCTTGAATTTTGATGGATTACTTCCCATCAACTCCGTCCACTCTTTTTGAGTCACATCCAATTTGCCGATATAAAAGTCCGATACGACGACACCTCTTCCGTAGTAGTTGGACTTTGTGTTTTTAAAAGCGCCGCCTTTGACTAATACAAAGCTGCCTAGCACCTCTCTTGAAAAGGCGCTGGCAACATCATTGATGGCGATTGAGCCGGCGACTATCAAGACTGCTGTCAAAATGAGCGATTTTCCCATCGAAATGCCTCGTTTATCCGGCAAAGAATCGCGTGCACGTGGATCGCGAATAGTAAGAAAGCGCCCACTCCGCACCCTTTGATTTTCTGAACCGTTCTTTGAAACGCATAAAGCCGGCGACTGTAAGCCGCCGGCTTTATCGATGTCACATCATTTTGGGGGGATTTATCACCATACTGTTGCGTTCACTTCCCCGCTGGCACCGTTGTATGCCTCTGTCGCCAGAATCATGTAATTGAAAGTACCTAGATTCATGCCAAGACTCTGCCAGTGACTGAAGTGATTGCCCGTCGTCACGGTGTAGTTGGTTCCGATCGATGCACCACCCCACGCATCCAAGTACTGCTCGAACGTTGCGGTACCTATGATGGAAGGTTGGTTGACTTGCTGGTGCTCATAGGTGCTGTAGGTGCGCCCATCGCTGGCGACACTGCCCTTATAGGTTGCATCGGCGGTATACAGCGAACCAAGCTCAGTTATGTAGTATTCGACGAGCGGGCTCGTTGTCCATCCATAGACAGATATCGTGTTGTAACCGCTCGCGGAACCGACGTTGTAGCCTACAGACATGTTCCCGCCAGTGCTCCACCCTTTACCGCCCACCACATCGCTGACACCAGACCATGTCATAGCGTAATTGCCCGGATAAGTAGATGCCCCGGGAAAGGTCATCGTTGCCGACCCACCACTGCTGTACAACGAATAGTAATAACCGTTATTCGTGCCCGTGCCGTTGTTGGCTATCGTCTGGGCGTTTGCTGTCATGGCTGCGCAACCCGCGATGAGAGCGAGGATTACTTTTTGAACACGTAGCGAAACGAATCTATGTGCGTGCATACGAATTGTCCTCATTTCTTGATGGCGTGTTACCGCGACGCTTTGGCGCGCACTGAAGCGGACCGACGCAGCCATCAATGGTTGTGAAAAGACGCATCGCCTCCCTAAATGGGCGGCTCCCCTCCTTGCACGTTCCCGCCGCTGACTTGATGAACTCCAGCACTCGCTCAAGAACCGGTGCTGATGCCCACGTTTGTTTCAGCGCGACGCCGAAGTAGCCGGACGACTTTATTGTTAGCGCTACCATTGGCGCGCCAGAATCTAGACACGACAGCGTTTCAAAGTCAACGAACTCGTGATCTTCAGCATGACGCGACCGTAAGATTCAATCAAAACTGTGGCGCTGCTCACGCTCCGTGCTGATTTCGGAACTTCTACGCAATGACTCGGACATAAGCGTCTGCCGAGCAAGCGGCCCAGCAAGTCGTAGCTGCTCAACCTCGCATGGGGACAAGTCCATCGTTCATGCCTCCCAAGCACCGTTATCGACGATAACCTGCTGAAAGAATCCCTGGCTGCGTTTGCAAAAAGGCACGCAATTCCTGCTTTTTTGCATTGCATCACACCTTCGCTTTGAGACAGCGCGGGGGCCAGACGAAGATTCCTCGTCGATTCAAACCACAGATTGCGGCAAGTGCAAATGAAGAATCATCAAAGCGTATCGGCAATTTCGTAATTGTTCGCAGCCATTTCTCCCTATTCACTATGCGTGCGCCAAAAGACTTGGGGGGAGCCGCACGAACTTTGTGGGGCTCGGGTTTGCGGCGTAACGAAACCAAGTAGACCGAATGGCACAAGCCATCGGCGACAGCACATAAAAGGGGAGCTACACAAAATGATGGGCAAGATGCAAATCTCCAGGTTGCAGGGTGGCGTGTATCCTTCTTCCACCGTTTCGCTGT
Source organism: Lysobacterales bacterium (assembly GCA_015655335.1). Lineage (GTDB taxonomy): Bacteria > Pseudomonadota > Gammaproteobacteria > Xanthomonadales > Rhodanobacteraceae > Dyella_B. The sequence continues at coordinate 5,187 of JAATFF010000024.1, forward strand.
CCGGCCGTCGACTGCCAGCCGCCATCGCCCTGGGTCTGGCATTGATCTATGCGCCGACCATGGCCTTGGCTCAGGACACCAGTCAGGCTGCTGGCTCCACGACGGCGGCTCCGGCCAAAACCGACGTGAAAACCGATGCCAAAAAGAAGAAGGCCGACGGGCAGAAGGACGTCAAAGACCTCGCCGGCGTCACAGTCACGGGTATCCGCGCCAGCCTTGAGACGTCGCAATCACTGAAACAGAACGCTAGCCAGATCGTCGACTCGGTGACCGCGACCGACATCAACGCCCTGCCCGACCGCAGCGTGACCGAAACCCTGCAGCGCATCAGCGGCGTGACCGTGGATCACTATCTGGCCGACGACGACCCGGACCATCCGTCCGCCGAAGGCAGTGCCGTGCTGATCCGCGGCTTGCCCTACGTCGCCAGTCTGCTCAACGGCGGCGAAAGCTTCTCGGCCAACAACGGCCGCGCGCTGAGCTTCGAAGATGTGCCGGCCGAGTTGATGCAAGGCGTGGACGTCTACAAGAACCCTTCCGCCGAAATGATCGAAGGCGGCATCGGTGGCACGGTGGATCTACGCACGCGCATGCCGTTCGACTCACCGGGTCAGGTGGTCGGCTTCTCCACCGGCATCAACGAAGGCGACATGGAGAAGAGGAGCAAGCCGTCCTCGTCGTTCCTGTATAGCAACCGCTGGAAGACCGACCTCGGCGAGTTCGGCGCGCTGGTCGACGTGTCCTACTCTGAGCTGGCTTCGCGTTCCGATGGCGTCCAGGTCAACCCTTACATCCTTGAGCCGGCCAACAACCTGGGTAATTGCGCTAATACTGCAAGTGGAATGTGCGAACCCACCTCGGGCGCCGGCAACGTGGCCATTCCCGGCGACATCAACTATTACCAGATGGACATGCAGCGCAGGCGCACCGGTTTATACGGTGCCTTCCAGTGGCGTCCAAATAATGATCTGGAAATCTCCACGCGCTTCTTCCGCTCCATGTACAACCTGCAATGGGATGAGCACGAAGTTCAGGCCAACGAAGGCAACTACTACAACATGGTGCCGGTGCCAGGCACGACGTTCAACTACGACGGCAACGGCGTCTTCCAGGACGGCGACATGGTGGCCAATTCGTGGCAAGGGTATAACCCCACCGCCAAGGCAACGCTGAACACGGGGTACCCGCCGATCGGTGGCCCGAACTACTACGCACTCACCCGCGAGCAAACACAGTTCACCCGCACCACCGACTGGTCCACCGACTTCAAGTACAACCTCAACGATCACATGATCTGGTCGGGTGCCGTGCAGTTCGTGAAGTCCACCTCCAATGAAGTGGACTTCACGGTGTACAACCAGTTCTTCATGCCGCCGGCCAACGTGAACGTGTCCGGCACGCCTGGCATGTCGTTGTTGCCCAACCCCGCGTACGCAACCATTCCGTCGAACACCACCAATCCGAACAGCCTGACCAACTACGCCAATTACTACCTCGGCGCAGCGCTGGATCACCTGGAATACGACTACGCGATGGAGCGCGCTTTCCGCACCGACCTCGAATACGACTTCCAGGACAACAACTGGCTGCAGTACGTCAAGGTAGGTGTGCGCGCCACCAACCACGACACCTACAGCAACAACAACAGCAGCAGCTACAACTGGGGCCCGATCAGCCAGGTGTGGCAGGGCTCATCCATCTACAACGGTGGCACGCAGGCTCTGGACTGGGCCAATAACGTCCCGGCGTGGATGGAACAGCAGTTCACGATGGGCGACTTCTTCCGTGGCCAGGCGAAAGTCCCCACCACACTGATCTTCCCCAGCGCGGCGCTGGTCGGCAATTACTACGGCGCGATCTCCTCATTGCGTGCGCTTGAATTGGGCGGCGGCGCCGGTGGCTGGTGCCCGCAGTTCTTCACGTCGGCCGACGGCTGCACGCCAGCCTCGGGCATGAGCGCGGATTACATGCACGAATCGACCCAAGCTGCCTATGCCATGTTGTACTTCGGCAACGACAGCGCGCTGGGCATTCCCTTCGATGGCAACATCGGCGTGCGCTTTGTTCGTACCAGCCTGAACGCCAACGGCTCAGTGACCTATCCGTCGTCGGATGCGATCCAGAACCCCGTAGGTATCACGCCTGCCCAGATGGCCCTGTTCAACGGCATGACCACGCCGATCAACGGTGCTTACGACTACCACAACGTACTCCCCAGCCTGAACCTGCGCTTCAAGCTGACCGACGACCTGCAACTGCGCCTGGCCGCCTCCAAGGGCGTCACCCGCCCGGATATCAGCGAGCTCAACTCCTACATGGTCATCGGTACCTCGTGGACGTCGGCTGGCACGAGCTCGACGAGCGCGGCATCCAAACTCGCCGGCTTCACCGCCACCTCGGGCGGTAACCCGGATCTGAAACCGCTGGAGGCCAACCAGTTCGACGCTGCGCTGGAGTGGTACTTCGCGCCGACCAGCGAGATGTACGTCACGCTGTTCAAGAAGAACCTTTCCAACTACACCACGACCGAAGTCCATCAGCAGATCATCGATGGTGTACCGGTGGCGGTGAGCGGCCCGACCAATGCAGGCAAAGGTACTGTCAAGGGCGCCGAGTTCGGCTACTCGCAATTCTTTGACTTCTTGCCGGGCGCACTCAAAGGTCTTGGCGTGCAGGCCAACTACACCTTCCTGCAGAGCAGCAAGGTCTACAACACCACCTCGTGCGATCCGAACCACGGCAACGGCTCGTGTGCGGCCAACGACGTGGTCACCAACCCGGGCCTGCCGATGCAGGGTTTGTCGCCGCACAACTACAACATCACCGGCATGTACGAATACGGTGACTGGTCGGCTCGCCTGGCCTGGTCGTGGCGCAGCCGCTACCTGATCACGCCGGTGGATTCGGGTGATACCTACCTGCCGATGTGGAACGCGTCGTCGGGTCAGCTCGATGGCTCGGTGTTCTATCACATCAACAAGAACATGCAGGTGGGTTTGCAGGTGAACAACATCACCAACACCGTGCAGCGCGTGCTGATGGGACCGACCAGCTATTTGAACGGCTACGTGGACTGGAATCTCTACACGCGTGCGTTGTTCATGACCGACCGTCGTTACGAACTGGTGTTCCGCGCGAGCTTCTGATGATTACCCCTGCCGACAAGGCGAGCCGCTGGATGCTTGCCTGTCTGCTTTTTTTTGTCGCTGGCATGCACACGCATGCCAGCGATACCGCCATCGCATACCGCTTTGCCAATGTTCGCATCGGCGGTGGCGGCTTCGTTAGCGGATTGCTTTACCAACCTGGCGAAAACGATTTGTTGTATGCACGCACCGATGTCGGCGGTGCGTACCGATGGGATCCGTCGCGCGCGCAGTGGACGCCCTTGCTCGACTGGCTTCCTGCCAGCGATAACAATCTCTACGGTGTGGACAGCGTTGCCGTTGATCCAAACGACGCAAATCGCCTTTACCTGCTGACCGGCACCTACACCATTCCCAGCGCCGGCAATGGCGCAGTACTGATTTCCACCGACCGCGGCGCACATTTCACCCGCAGCAATTTATCGTTTCCCGTAGGTGGCAATGAGCAGGGCCGTAACAACGGCGAACGTCTCGCGGTCGATCCTAACGACGGTCGCGTTCTATTCCTCGGTTCTCGCACGGCTGGTTTGTGGCATAGCGTTGATCACGGCGCACACTGGACGAAGGTACGCGACTTTCCCGCGATTGCCACGAGTGCCGCCACTTTGGCGATTCACGGTTTGCGCATGCAATCGGTCGGCATCGTGTTCGTGGTTTTCGATCCGGCCTGCGCTAGCCCCGGACATGCCAGCAGCACTTTATATGCGGGTGTTTCGACGCAAGACACCAGCGTCTACCGTTCCGTGGATGGCGGCGAGCACTGGACAGCCGTCGCGGGTCAACCCACTGGCTTGCGTCCCAATCATATGTTGCGCGCGAGTGACGGCGCGTATTACCTCACGTACGGCGATCAGGCCGGCCCGGACAACATGCACGACGGCGCCGTGTGGAAATACACGCCGAACAACGGGCAATGGGAGGACGTCACACCCTTGCCGCGCACTGCAGGTCAGCCCAGCGGCTACGGGTGGAACGCCATCGCGTTGGATGCGAGCAACCCGCAAGTCGTGATGACGGCGACCTTTGCGCACTACACGCCAAAGGACTTGTTGTTCCGCAGCACCGACGGCGGACAGCACTGGCATGAAGTCTTCGCACACTCGCAGTTCAATACCGATCACCCAGCGTGGCTGAAGGAACACACGCCACACTGGATTGCCTCCGTCGTCATCGATCCGCACGACGCCGATCGTGCGTGGTTCGTCACCGGCTACGGCGTATGGGCCACGCACGATCTGCGTCAGATCGATCACGGCGGCACGGTGCATTGGCAGTTCCTCGATGACGGACTGGAAGAAATCGTCGCCAAGGCAATCATCAGTCCGCGCATCGGCGCGCATCTGATCAGTGCGATGTACGACATGGACGGCTATCGCCACGATGATCTCGACGTAGCGCCGCCCCAATTCAATGCACCCCCGCGTTACACCGATGCGGACGACGTAGACGATGCCGCCATCAAGCCCAACGTGATCGTGCGCAGCGGTTGGCTGCGCAAGCAATCGGGCCCGGCCATTCGCGCCGCGTATTCCACCGATGGCGGCAGTCGTTGGCAGACCTTCGCCAGCGAACCGATCAACATGGAAGGCGGGGGTGGCGGCAGCATCGCCATCGCTGCGGACGCCAGTCGCGTTTTGTGGTTTCCGCGTGACGCAAAGCATGGCTATCTCACAACCGACTTCGGCCGGCATTGGCAGATGATCGACGGACTGGCAGGGCATGTACGCGTGGTTGCCGATCGCGTCGATCCACTGCGCTTCTACGCCGTCGATGCACAACAGAAAACGATTTTCGCCAGCCACGATGGCGGAGCGCACTTCCAACCAATCCATGGAGCGATGGGCCAATTCGCTTCCAAGGCCTCGCACCTGCGTCTGCAAGCGGCACCGGATGCGGCGGGACAGTTTTATCTATCCAGCCACGACGGACTGGTTCGCGGTAGCAACGACGGAGCGCTATCGGCCACCGCCGGCGAACTGACCAGCGTGGATGCTTTCGGCTTCGGCATGCCTGCACCGCATCACTCGCAAGTCACGTTGTATGTCGCCGGCAAACGCGGGGACGAACAAGGCATCTTTCGCTCCATCGATGATGGCCAACATTGGCAACGCATCGACAACGATGCTCACCGCTACGGCCAAATCAGCATGATCACCGGTGATCCGCGCGTGTTCGGCCGCGTGTATTTCGGCACCAGCGGGCGCGGCATCATTTACGGCGATCCCATCGGCGCAGGTCATCTCTAACCGTGCCAGAGTCGTTACGCAAACGGTGCATCATCATGCTTATGATCATCATTGGCATGTTCGTGCTGGGCTTGGTTACGCCATCGTCGGCCAGTCCCCTGGCCCCGGCTACGCAGCAACGCGCACACGTATCATGCCTATCAGCGCGCGCTGGCGTGCTGTTCTAAGCACGTCTTTGTTTATGTCCGAACGCTTTCCATGTACTGCCTTGGCGTGCAGTTGTACTCACGCCGGAATACGGCATACATGTACTGTAGCGAGCTAAAGCCGCAGCGCACGGCCACTGTCGAAAGCGGAACCTCGTTGCCAGCAAGCATGCTGCGCGCCACTTCCAGTTTGTGCTCAAGAATGACTTGATGCACGGATTTTTTCAGTTCGCGCTTGAAACTCTCTTCGAGCATCGTGCGGCAAATACCCACGTAATTGGCGACTTGCTCCGTCTTGATACCCAGGCATGCGTATTGGCGAATGTAGTGCCGCGCACGCATGACGTGCGGACTCTTGATGTGTTGACGCAGACTGGTGGCCTGCACGTTGATGCCTGCCGGTGGCACCAGAATGCGCTTGTTTGAGCAATCGCCGCCATGCAGCATCTGATGCAAAAGCTGCGCGGCGCAGTGACCCATGTGCTCCGCGCCTTGAATGACCGATGTCAGCCGAATGCCGCTAAGCATCTGCACGATGGGATCATTATCGATGCCGACAATCGCCACCTGATCGGGGATGGGAATATCCGCCACGATGCATGCCTGCAGCAGCTGCCTGGCACGTGCATCTGTAGCGGCAATGATGCCCACCGGCTTAGGCAGCGAGCGCACCCATTCAACCATCTCTTCCTGCGCGCGCCCCCAGCCGCCGGCGCTAATGGGAGAGCCGTGATAAACCGTCGCTTCCACGCCATCCTTGGCGGCCATGCGGCGAAACCATATTTCTCGTTCGTGCGCCCATCGGTTTCCAGGGGCGGGTGGCTTTCCGAAAAAGGCAAAGCGCTGCAAGCCGTGTTCGATCAAGTGATCGTAGGCGACGCGTACCAGCTTCTGGTTGTCGGTGGCTACGTAGGGAATATTGGCCGGATAATACGATTCATCGGCATACGAACCACCCACGGCTACCGCGGGAATAGACAGGGCCGATACGGCCTCGGTCACGATAGGGTCGTCGAAATCGGCAATGATGCCGTCCCCGCGCCATTGCTGGATGCCCACGGTGCAGCTGCGGAAATCTTCTTCCATGAACAGGTCCCACTCCACACGTGTGGAAGTGAGGTATTGCCCTATGCCCGCGATGACCTGCCGGTCGTAAACCTTGTTGGCATTGAAAAGTAGAGCAATACGGTGTGGCGCCATAGGAGATCCATTGCGGCTATCGGGTATCGTGCGGCCTGAAACAAGACTGTAACGGCTCTTCCGAAGCGGAACATGATGCGTCGCACCAAGGAAAGTATTCCGTTATCGCGCGATTCCTCGCGCCATTCATACGTCCGATTTCAGACCCCCTAAAACTGAAACTCTCTGCGCGCTCCAGAAAGTGCACGCCACGCCGCAGTACGGGAAGACGCTCCGATTGCGTGTAAAGCATGCTTCTTTCAGTTGCTATGCCGCAGCGTCTATTTTTTGAACAGCTTAAGAAATGATGTCGTTTTATCACTTCATCGCCGCATCAAATTTTGAACATTGCCTCGCACATTCTTTTGCAATGCGGCATAGCTTCGCTCGAAGCCGCACGTAGCGATTGTGGCTTCTCGCCTCTTCTTTTATCGCAAATTATAGAAACCGTTCTTGCCAGCCAAGTGCTTCTCCGATAGTTTAATGGTAGCGCTAACATCTTAGCCGTGGATGACGTATGAGTCTTGTAGTTGGAATCGATGTTGGCACCCAGAGCGTCAAACTCGTCGCCTACGATCCTGCGGCGCGTCGAGTCGTTGCTACACATAGCCAACCGCTCCAATTGATCGCCGGCGACGATGGAAGCCGCGAGCAAAAAGCCGAATGGTGGATCGACGCCATCCGCGCCTGTTTTGCAAAACTGGACTCTGCCTCCCGCGCACGAATCATCGCGATAGGCGTGTCGGGTCAACAACACGGCTTCGTGCCTGTAGACGCAGCAGGCCATGTGCTAGCCCCTGCCAAGCTATGGTGCGACACCAGCACTCAACGCGAATGCGACGAGATCATGGCCGGCGCCGGCGGCGCACGGCACTGCGTGGAGCTCGCAGGCAATCCGATCCTGGCCGGCTATACCGCATCGAAGTTGCCCTGGACGTGCAAACATCGCCCCGACGTCTACCAGCAGTTGGCGACGATCCTGCTCCCGCATGACTACGTAAACTTCTGGCTCACCGGCGAACGCTTCATGGAGTACGGCGACGCGTCGGGCACGGGCTGGCTGGATGTACGTAACCGGCGCTGGTCTAAGCAGATGCTGGCCGCGACGGACCCGCAGCGCGATCTGTCCACGTGCTTGCCGCCACTGGTCGAAGCCAACGCGAGTTTTCGCATTGCTCCGGCTATCGCCGATGAACTCGGCCTGCCCCGCCACGTATGCGTATCGACCGGCGGCGGCGACAACATGATGGCGGCTATCGGCACAGGAAACGTCGCATCGGGCATGTTGAGCATGAGCCTGGGGACATCCGGCACGCTCTTCGCGTACGTAGATCATCCCGTGGTGGATGACGACGCCAACTGGGCCGCTTTCTGCTCATCCACCGGCGGTTGGTTACCGCTGATCTGCACCATGAACTGCACCGTCGCCACCGAAAGCGTGGCGCGCACGTTCGGTTTCAGCACGCGCGACGGCGATGCGGTGATGGCCGGTACCGCGCCCGGGGCTTCAGGGTTAGTGATGCTGCCGTTCCTCAACGGCGAGCGCACACCGGACCTCCCCAATGCACGCGGCAGTTTGCATGGCATCGACATGGGCAACTTCACTCGCGCGAACGCCTATCGTGCCGCGATGGAGGGTGCAACCTATGCCGTACGCAACGGTTACGACGCGTGGCTGACAGCTGGCTTGCACTTCGACGCCATCCGCCTAACGGGTGGCGGCAGCCAAAGCGCCGCATGGCGACAAATGGTGGCCGATGTGTTCGAGCTTCCGGTGGAAGTACCGGTGCAATCCGAAGGGGCCGCGTTCGGTGCCGCGCTGCAAGCGTTTTGGGCATACGACTGCGCCAACAGCGGAAGTGCAGACCTTGCCGCTATCGCTCGCGAGCATGTCCTCATCGCACCTGACCTTTCCGCACGCCCAAACGCTGAATCCGTCGCTGCTTATCGAAGCCACTATCACCAGTTCCTACGTCATCTGCAAAGCACGCAACTGTTCTACGCGAGTCACTAGACGATGTGCGCCGTCTGATTCGCTGCCACGTCCAACCCCGCATCATCTATCGATCAGGATTCGAACATCATGAGTACTCCTTTCATTGGAAAACGCGAATACTTTCCCGGCATCGGTCGCATTCCGTTCGAAGGCCGCCTTTCGGATAACCCGCTAGCGTTCAAGCACTACGACGCCAACAAGAAAATTGGCGACAAGACCATGGCGGAGCATTTGCGCTTTGCCGTGTGTTATTGGCATAGCTTCTGCAATCCGGGGCATGATCCTTTCGGTCCGGGAACACACAACTATCCGTGGAACGCGGAGGCAACGCCGATCGCCTGCGCCGAAGCCAAGGTCGATGCCGCATTTGAGTTCTTCACCAAACTCGGTGTGCCTTATTACTGCTTCCACGACATCGACCTCGCGCCGGATGCCGATGACGTCAGCGAGTACGAAAAGAATCTGAAGCACATGGTCGCGCTTGCCAAGGAGCGTCAGAAGGCAACGGGCATCAAGCTGCTTTGGGGTACGGCGAATCTGTTCAGTCATCCCCGCTATATGAATGGCGCGGCGACGAACCCCGACTTTGCGGTCGTTGCGCGCGCAGCGGCACAGATCAAAGCAGCACTGGAAGCAACCGTCGAACTGGGCGGCGAAAACTATGTGTTCTGGGGTGGCCGCGAAGGTTACGTATCGCTGCACAACACCAACATGAAACGTGAGCTCGATCATTTTGCGCGCTTCCTGACCCTGGCTCGCGACTACGGCCGCAGCATCGGCTTCAAGGGCAACTATCTGATCGAGCCCAAGCCGATGGAACCGATGAAGCACCAGTACGACTTCGACTCCGCCACCGTCGTCGGCTTCCTGCAAAAGCACGGACTCGATCGGGATTTCAAGCTCAACATCGAGGGCAATCACGCCACACTCGCCGGCCATACCTTCGAGCACGATCTGCAAGTGGCTGCCGATCACGGCCTGCTCGGCAGCATCGACGCCAATCGCGGCAATGCGCAAAACGGCTGGGATACGGACCAATTCCCCAGCGACTTGTATGACACCGTGGGCGCCATGATGGTGGTGCTTCGCCAGGGTGGACTGGCGCCGGGCGGCCTCAACTTCGACGCCAAAGTCCGCCGCGAATCCACCGACGCCGACGATTTGTTCCTGGCGCACATTGGCGGCATGGATGCCTTTGCACGCGGACTGGAAGTCGCGCACGCGCTGTTGACGAAGTCGCCATGGGAGCAGTGGCGAGCGGAGCGTTATGCCACTTTCGACAATGGCCCAGGCCGTGATTTCGAACAGGGCAAACTCAGCCTGGTCGACCTGCATGGGCACGCGCTGAAGAACGGCGAACCCGCCAAGCGCAGCGGCAAGCAGGAACGCTACGAGAATCTCATCAACCAGTTCCTTTGAGACCATACGGGCGCTTCTCCACCAAGCATTGGAAGAAGCGCCCGCAACGATGAGCGTAATCGCGACAGAACCTACCGATGGAAGGAACCCAGAGCATGGCTAGGAGTTACCTGCGGCATGAATGACATCTTGCTTGAAAGCACTCCTTCCGCCATGCGGGAGGAGAACACTCGGCTCATCGTTCAAATCAGTTGCGTCGCCACCCTTGGCGGCTTCCTATTTGGTTTCGATAGCGGTGTCATCAACGGCACGGTCGAGGGAATCCGGACGGCTTTCCATTCCAGTTCAACCGAAGTTGGATTCGAAGTCGCTTCGATGTTGCTTGGCTGTGCGCTCGGCGCTTTTTTCGCGGGACGCGTGTCCGATTATTGGGGACGACGTTCCGTACTGATCGTTGCGGCCGTGCTATTTCTGCTCTCAGCCCTAGGAGCCGGTGCCGCGGAAGCCGCCTGGTTTTTTGTCGCCGCCCGCTTGATGGGCGGTTTCGCCGTGGGTGCCGCCAGCGTCATCGCGCCGGCCTACATCGCTGAAGTCGCCCCGGCGCGATATCGCGGGCGTCTCGCAACAGTGCAGCAGATCGCCATCATCAGCGGGCTCTTCTGCGCTTTTCTAAGCAACTATCTATTGGCGAAAGCCGCCGGTGCATCGATTGGAACGCTATGGCTAAACCAGGCGGCATGGCGCTGGATGTTCTGGATGCAGGTTCTGCCGTCATCGCTGTTTTTCGTCTCGCTCTTGTTCATCCCAGAAAGTCCCCGTTATCTGGTGGTGAGAAAACGCGAGAGCGATGCGTCGACCGTGTTGCGCCAGCTATATGGCGACACCGAGGCACGAAACAAATTGACAGAAATCAGCGCGTCGCTCGCGCACGATCGACACCGCCCGCGGCTTTCGGATCTGCTTGATAAAGTGAACGGCAAGATCCGCCCCATTGTATGGGTCGGCATCGGGCTGGCTTCGTTCCAGCAGCTGGTGGGCATCAATGTGGTGTTTTACTACGGTGCCGTGCTCTGGCAGGCCGTCGGCTTTTCCGAAAACGATGCGCTGTTGATCAATGTCTTTTCCGGTGCACTGAGTATCGGTGCATGTCTCATTGCCGTGATGCTGATCGACCGAATCGGCCGCAAGCCGCTGCTGTGGATCGGCTCGATCGGAATGGCGATCACCCTGATCCTGGTGACCGTTGCCTTCGCCAACGCAGGCGTCGATGCCAACGGCAAGCTGGCGCTGTCTCACGCGATGGGAACGCTGGCCCTGATTGCCGCCAACCTGTACGTGGCTTTTTTCAACATGTCGTGGGGCCCCGTGATGTGGGTCATGCTCGGCGAGATGTTTCCCAATCAGATTCGCGGTTCCGGTCTCGCCGTGGCGGGCGCTGCACAGTGGACATCGAACTTTGCCATCACCATCACCTTTCCCATTCTGCTGGCCGGTATTGGTTTGGCCGGCGCCTACGGCCTCTATGCCGCAGCCGCCGTCGTGTCGGTGTTCTTCGTGCAGCGCTACGTGCGCGAGACTCGCGGCAAAGAACTGGAACAAATGGAAGGCTAGCTTGATGCGCTACCCTCCCGCTCTATGGCGCCATGCCGCGGCGATCGATGCAACGCCAGGGGCTTCGTCAGGCCTTTGGCTTGCCGGCGGATGCCGTATAAGGGGGAGCTACCGAATCGCGTTTGATCAACTGATGCGCAACCACCTGGTCGACCACCACTCTCGGTTCGCTTTCTTTGCGGCGAATCATGCGCAACAGAATATCGATGGCCGAATCGGCCATCGTCGAAATCGGCTGGCGAATCGTAGTGAGTTCGGGCCACACCGTGGTTGCTGCCGACGTGTCATCGAAGCCGACGATGGACAAATCACGCGGCACATCGAGTCCGCGTCGATGCGCTACCGAAATCGCCGCGGCTGCCATGTCGTCGTTGCTGGCGAAAATGGCCGTTGGCGGCTTGCGCAGAGCAAGCAGTTTCTCCACTGCCGGAAGCGCAGAACGGTAAGTGAAGTAACCTTGCTGGACCAGAGCGGCGTCCATCGGAATACCCGCGTCCTTGAGCGCGGATTGGTATCCATCGAAACGGCGCGTACTAGCGGTTTGATTGGGATGACCCTTGATGAAGCCGATGCGCGTATGTCCCATCTTGATGAGATATTCGACAACTTCCTTGCCAGCAAGAAAGTCGTCCACGCGTACGCTGGAAATGTCGTGATTGAAACGCCCCGAAGCAATCGCCACCACTGGAACGCCAGCGCTGACCAGCTCTTCGATCACCGCCTTGGATTCGCACAATGGCGGCGGCAAAATGACGCCGGCCACGCTTCTGGCAAGCGCACTGGCCGCTTTGCGTTCGGCACCGGCATCGAGTTCATCCCAGTCGTCGATGACCAGTTGCGCTGCCGCGCGCGCCGCACCATGCAAGGCGCCAAGCAACAACTCGCGCAGATACGCAGCACTGGGGTTGGTATAGATCAGCGCAATGCGCGCATCTTGCGCGGCAGCCAACGAGCTGGCGGCCAGATTCGGGATGTAGCCCAATTCGCGCACCGCCTTCATAACCCGCTCGCGCGTCGACTCGCGTACCTTGGTATGACCGTTGATGACACGCGACACCGTCATCGACGATACCTTGGCGAGAGAGGCCACTTCGTCAATCGTGACGGCGAATCCTTTGCGGCGAACCGATTTCTTGCTTGTCTTTTTCAATGCCATTTCCTTTCGAGCGAGGCCGTCGTTGCGCACGCTGCATCGCCGCTGCCACGAAAATCGCCATCAGTCGTGACGTTGGACCCGATATGAAAGCATTCTTGCACATGTTAGCGGTAACGGAAGCGGGCAGCGATAAGGCCCTGCGAGAGAGGTCGCCTCGCCATCTTTCGCTAGCCCGCGCCTTCGCAGTCGTCGCACTGACACTGGCTACGTTTCTATGTATAGCACCGGCGCGCGCCGAAGACGGGTACGAGCTATGGCTGCGCTACCACCCGCTTGCCGCCGAACAGGCAACGCTTTACCGGAACGGTGCGACGCAGTTGATCGTGGGTTCCGCGACACCGACACAGGCTGTCACCCGCGACGAATTGCAACGCGGCCTGGGTGGATTGCTCGGCCAGGCGCCGCCGCTCTCGGATACCGTCACACACGATGGCGCGATTATCGTCGGCACATCGACATCGTCCTCGCAAATAGCGCATTTGCACCTCGATACCAAGAGCCTAGGCCATGAGGGCTATTTGATCCGCAGCGTGGTCGTGGACGGTCACACCGCAACGGCTATCGTCGGCAATGACGATATAGGCGCGCTGTATGGCGCGTTCCATTTTCTGCGCTTGCTGCAGACCGATCAGTCCATCGATCATCTCGACCTCCACGACGCACCGCGCGTGAAACTGCGCGTACTCGACCACTGGGACAATCTCGACGGCAGCGTTGAACGCGGCTACGCCGGCGCCTCGATCTGGGATTGGTTCAAACTCCCCGTCTGGCTCGCTCCGCGTTATACCGACTACGCACGCGCAAACGCCTCGATTGGCATCAACGGTGTGGTTCTCAACAACGCCAATGCCAATGCCATGATCCTGACGCCCGCGTATCTGGAAAAGGTAGCGGCGCTGGCCAATGTTTTTCGCCCTTATGGCATCCGCGTTTATCTCAGCGCTCGCTTCAGCTCACCGATTGAACTGGGTGGGCTGAAGACTGCCGATCCCCTCGATCCGCAAGTACAACGTTGGTGGCGCACGGAAACCGACGAGATCTACAAGCGCATTCCGGACTTCGGCGGCTTCCTCGTCAAAGCCAATTCGGAAGGCCAACCGGGCCCGCGGGATTACGGGCGCACGCATGCGGATGGCGCGAACATGCTTGCCGATGTGCTCGCCCCGCACGGCGGTGTCGTGATGTGGCGGGCATTCGTTTATTCACAAGCAAATTCGGATGATCGCGCCAAGCAGGCCTACGACGAGTTCAAGCCGCTCGATGGCCATTTCCGTGCCAACGTGCTGTTACAAGTCAAGAACGGGCCGATCGATTTTCAACCGAGAGAACCGTTTAGCCCATTGTTCGGCGGCATGCCAAAGACGTCGTTGATGATGGAGTTCCAGATCACCAAGGAATATCTCGGCTTCGCCACGCACTTGGTCTATCTGGGTCCTTTATATGAAGAAGTGTTGTCAGCGGACACGATGGCGCACGGCAAAGGCTCTACCGTCGCGAACGTGGTCGACGGCTCGCTGGATAACCGTGCCTTGACCGGCGTGGCGGGTGACGCGAACGTCGGCGCCGACCAGAACTGGTGCGGCTCGGATTTCAATCAGGCCAATTGGTACGTCTTTGGCCGAATGGCCTGGAACCCCACGCAATCGTCGCGCGCCATCGCTGAAGATTGGGTAAGGATGACCTTCACCAACAACCAGGCCTTCGTCAAACCCGTCGTCGACATGATGATGGGTTCGCGCGAGGCGGCGGTCGATTACATGACACCGCTTGGGCTGCATCATCAAATGGGTTCCGGTCATCACTACGGCCCAGCCCCATGGGATGCCAGTGAATCGGAAGCCGATTGGCGGCCCGTTTACTACAACCGCGCTAACAGCTCCGGCATCGGCTTCGACCGAAGCAGCACCGGCAGCGATGCCGTTGCTCAGTACGCACCGCCCATCGCTGCGCAATTCAACGATGTACGACAGACCCCCGAGAACTTGCTGCTCTGGTTCCACCATGTTTCCTGGGACTACCGCATGCGGTCCGGCCAGACGCTGTGGTACGAGCTGGTGGCGCACTACACGCAAGGCGTCGACGACGTAAAACAGATGCGCGAAACATGGAGCCATCTGAACGGCTATATCGATACCGAGCGTTATCAGAATGCCGCAGCCTTCCTGACCATTCAGCAAAACGAGGCACAGTGGTGGCGCGATGCCAGCATCGCCTACTTCCAAAGCGTATCTCAGCGCCCCCTACCTTCGGGCTTCGTGCCGCCGCAGCACACGCTGAAGTACTACGAGTCCCTTTCATTTCGCTACGTGCCGGGTTTCTCAACATGGTGATCTCTCCCCTGCGAATCGAACTCACGCTTCGCTGTGCCGCGTGCACGCTGTTTGCGCTCCTCTGCATCAGTACATTCACGGCGCAAGCCGAGGATCGCGACAGCGCGCTGCTGAATACGCTGTTCCAAGATCACGCCATCTTGCAACGCGATCACGCCAATCGGATCTGGGGACACGCCAAACCCGATGAAACGCTGGATATCGCATTTGCCGGCAAACGTGTCAGTGCTCGTGCCGATGCAAAGGGACGATGGGATGCATTGTTGCCGGCACTTCCTGCGGGCGGTCCCTATGCGGTTACGGTGACGGCTGCGGATGGCGCGTCGCAAACCCTTCACGACATCCTGTTGGGTGACGTGTGGCTATGCTCCGGCCAGTCCAACATGGTACTGCAGGTCAACCGCAGCCTGGATGCGCGCGCGGAAGTACAGGACGCATCGAACGATCGCATTCGCATGTTGACCGTAGACAATATCAGCAGCGCCACTCCCCTGGACAATATCCCCGCCACCGATCACTGGCTGAAAACGACGCCGCAGACCGTGCCCGAGTTCTCCGCCGCTTGCTACTTCTTCGCGCGTGAACTGCAGAAAAAAGTGTCCGTGCCCATGGGTTTGATCGTTGCAGCGTGGGGCGGTTCGCGCATCGAACCCTGGATGAGCCCCCAGGCGCTGCGCAAGGTCGATGGTTACGACGAATCATTGAACCTGCTCGATCTCTACGCCAAAGACCCCACACGCGCAGGTGAGCAATGGGACCGCTTATGGAAAAAATGGTGGCACTCGCGCCCTGGCGTGACGGCGAGCAACGAGCCGTGGAATCCCGCGCACCTTAGCGACACCGGCTGGCACACTGCGCCGATCGATCTTGGGGCCTGGCAGCATTGGGGCGTACCGGAGCTGGCCAATTTCACGGGCATGCTGTGGTATCGCACGACGGTAACGCTGAGCAAGCAACAGGCTGCGCAAGGTGCTGTGTTGTCGCCGGGTGGCGTCAACGAAATGGATCAGACCTGGGTCAATGGCCATTGGGTCGGTACGGGCTATGGCAGTGGTTCCACACGCGCTTATCGGGTTCCGCCCGGCGTGCTGCACGAAGGCGAGAATCTCATCGCCATCAATGCGCTCTGTACCTATCGCGATGGTGGCGTCTATGGACCGGCATCCGAGCGCGTACTGCGACTCGCCGACGGCTCCAGCGTTCCGCTGAGCAGCCCATGGCAGTACCAGGTGGTGCCGTCGCAGTACGGATCGCCGCCGAACTTGCCGTGGCAATCGACCTCCGGCCTGACGACGCTTTACAACGGCATGATCGCGCCGCTCGGCCATTACGGCATGCGTGGGGTGCTCTGGTACCAGGGCGAATCCAACACCGGCGATGCCGCCAATTACCGCGCGCTGCTGGAAGCCCTGCGCAGCGATTTTCGTGCACGCTTCGGTGCGGATCTGCCGATGGTGATCGTGCAGCTGTCCAGCTATGGGCCATCGCCCACTCATCCGGTTGAAAGCGGATGGGCCGACATACGCGACATACAACGCATCGTCGCGGCGGAAGACCCACACTCGGGGCTTGCGGTGGCCGTGGATATCGGCGAGCGCTACGACATTCATCCGGCGAACAAACAAGAACTCGGCCGCCGCCTTGCGCGCGTGGCACGCCATGTCATTTATGGCGAAGCGCTACCGCCGTCCGGTCCCACGCCCACCACCGCGCAACGCGAGGGCGATGCCGTCACGCTTATCTTTGGCGATGTGACCGGCAACTTGGTGGCCTATAGCGCGGACAATCCGATCGGTTTCGAACTGTGTGGCGCACAGCCCAACTCATGCCGCTACGCCACCGCCGAGATGCATGGCAATCAAGTCGTCCTGCATGCCGCGATGCAGGCAGGTGCCATTTCACGCGTGCGCTATTGCTGGGCCGACAGCCCAACCTGCACGTTGTTCGACAGCGCAGGCTTGCCGGCCGGCCCCTTCGAACTCTCCGTCGCACAGGCACACCTTGATCAGGCAGCTCATCCATGAACACCGCGCCTCCCTCTGAAGCCTCCCCGCAAGGCTCGACACGCGACCGCGAGATCGTCGCTGCACGCGTCATCGTCACTTGCCCAGGACGAAACTTCGTTACGCTGAAGATCGAAACCCGTTCGGGCATCACCGGTCTCGGCGACGCCACGCTCAACGGACGCGAACTGGCGGTGGCTTCCTATCTGCAAGACCACGTCGTGCCGAACCTGATCGGCCGCGATGCCGGCCGGATTGAAGACATCTGGCAGTTCCTCTATCGCGGTGCGTATTGGCGCCGCGGCCCGGTGACGATGACCGCGATCGCTGCCGTCGACGTGGCGTTGTGGGACATCCTTGGCAAGCTCGCCGGCATGCCGCTCTATCAATTGCTGGGCGGCCGTTCGCGCGAAGGCGCACTCGTTTATGGCCACGCCAACGGTCGTGACATCAGCGAAACCAGCGAAGAAGTCGGCCGCTTCATCGAAAAAGGCTTTCTCGCAGTGCGCGCGCAGTGCGGCGTGCCTGGCGTGAAAAAGGCCTATGGCATTTCGAACGGCGGCAAACCCTACGAGCCGGCCGAAAGCGAATTGCCCGCCGAAACAGTGTGGTCAACGCCCAAATACCTGGAAATCGTGCCGCAGCTGTTTGAGCGACTGCGTGCCGACCATGGCGCCGATATCGAACTGCTGCACGACGCGCACCATCGCCTGACACCGGTCGACGCGGCGCGACTCGCTCGCAGCCTGGAACCGTATCGTCTGTTCTGGCTGGAAGACGCGACGCCGGCGGAAAACCAGAAGTCGTTCGAAATCATCCGCCAGCATTCCGTCACGCCACTAGCCGTCGGCGAGGTGTTCAATTCGATCTGGGATTGCAAGCACCTGATCGAGCATCAGCTGATCGATTACATCCGCACCACGATCGTGCACGGTGGCGGCATCACGCATCTTCGTCGCTTGGCCGACTTCGCGGCGCTTCATCAAGTGCGCACCGGTTTTCATGGCGCCACCGACTTGTCGCCGGTGTGCATGGGCAGCGCCCTGCACTTCGATACATGGGTGCCCAACTTCGGCATCCAGGAATACATGTTCCACGCGGACGAAACCAACGACGTGTTCCCGCACGACTACGTTTTCAAAAACGGCCGCCTGCATTGCGGCGAATCGCCCGGACACGGAGTCACCCTCGACGAGAAGCTAGCCGCACGCTTCCCGTATTCAACCAAGCAACTTCCTGTCGCACGACTGGAAGACGGCTCCATGTGGGACTGGTAATTCAAATGGAATTTTCAATGAATAAGCTGCGCCTCAAAACCTTGATCGTCGCTGCCATGTTGACGGTGAGCGCACTCCCCGCGTGGTC
>JAATFF010000036.1 GCA_015655335.1 Lysobacterales bacterium
CCAAGCCGATGTTGCGACTACGGCCAAAGCGCTGCACCGCGTATTCACTGGCATCGAGGCCGCGATAGTGGATATCCGGCCGCAGCGCGCGCAGCGGTGCCCGCCACACGCCCTCCCCGCAACCGACATCGAGCACGTTGCAGATCGGTCGGCCCAAGTAATACTCCGCCTGCGCCACCACCATCGCCACCTTGCGCTTCAACGCAGCTGCCGAACTCACGGCATGCTTCGGATCGCGATACCACTTGTCGAAATAGGCCTGATCGTAAGTTTTACGCATGCTTGGGCTCCATCAGACCCTGAATGGTAACTCTGCTTTAACGCCGTGGTCGGAATTTTGTGAATCACAGCGGAATATTCTTCACTTTTCGCAACGCATGGGTCAGCGCGACGCACAGCCGGGCGTTGAGGCAGTAAGACACTCAGCGGGGAATCCAACGATGCATGCCGAAATGACCCCACGCCGACGTTGGCGATCTTCCCGTTTTTTCGGCCTGCTGCTGCTCGGCAGCCCGCTTGTGCTCAGGGCCGCGGGCACTGCGCCGCTGAGCGCCGACGATATCGCATGGCTGCACCGCGACACGTTCGGCTTGGACAGCGCCACGCTCGAACGCTACCGCGAATTGGGCCGTACACGCTTTCTCGACAAACAGCTGGCCGGCGGCGATGATCCGCTGCCCCCTGCCGTCGCCCCGCTGATCGACAACTACGAGGCGTTCAATACCACCCCTGCAAAAGAATACCGAGACGAACAGCAGAAGGTAAAGAACACCGATGCGGCGGACACCAACGCCAAGGACATGGCCAAGAAAGATTTCCAGATGTACCGCCGTAGCCTCTATCGCCAGAGTGCCGAGGTCGAACTGCTACGTGCCATTTACGGTGGCAATCAGCTGAAGGAACAGATGGTGTGGTTCTGGCTCAACCACTTCAGCGTTTATGCGTCAAAAGGGGGCGTTGGCCTCTTCACCACGGATTACGAGGAAAACGTGATCCGTCCGCACGCATTAGGCAAGTTCAAAGACCTGGTCATGGCCACGTTGCAAAGTCCGGCGATGCAGCTCTATTTGGACAATGCCCGCAACGTACGCGGCAAAACCAACGAAAACTACGCGCGCGAGCTGATGGAACTGCATACGCTGGGCGTGAGTTCGGGATACACCCAACAAGATGTGCAACAGCTGTCGTTGATCCTCACCGGCGCAGGCGTAGCACCACAACGTGGTCCCGGCTTTGTAAACGGCGTCGACGGCAATTTCTTCCGCCGACGCCAAGGCGTGATACGCGATGGCCTGTTCGTGTTCACACCCAATAAACACGACTTTTCCGACAAGCGGTTTCTTGGGCAGGACATCAAAGGAAGCGGCTTCGATGAAATCGAACAGGCTGTAGATTTGATCGTGCAGCAACCGGCCTGTGCGACGTTCGTCTCGCGGCAGCTCGCGCAGTATTTCGTTGCAGACAATCCGCCGCCTGCGTTGGTCGACGCCATGGCGCAAACCTTCCAGCGTACGGACGGCGATATCGCTGCGGTGTTGCGCACCCTGTTCTTGTCGAAGTACATCACCGCCAGCTACGGCAAGAAATTCAAGGATCCCACTCAATTTATGGTTTCGGCCATGCGACTGAGCTATGACGGCAAACCCATTGGCAACGCCGACCCACTGGTAAATTGGTTGAATCAGATGAGCGAGTCCGTGTACGGACACATCACACCGGACGGTTGGGCGATGGACAACGCCAGCTGGTCCAGCTCCGGACAGATGGCTAAGCGTTTCGACGTTGCACGCGCCATTGGCAGCGGCCGCAATCGGCTATTCGCCAACGGCGACGACCAGCCCGCTCGAGCCGATCCGCCCATGCTCAACTCCGCGCTTTATCAACAGACGATCGAACCGACTTTGTCCTCTGCAACACGTGAAGCACTCAACAAGGCCGCATCGCAGGTGGAATGGAACACCTTCTTGCTGTCGTCGCCCGACTTCAATTATCGCTGAGGTACCACCATGAATCGTCGCGAATTCATCCTAGCCGCCGCCGCTGCCGCTGTTGCAGCACCCGCGCTTTCCTTCTCGGGTCGGCTGTTTGCCGCTCCCGCCAACTCGCCACGCTTCTTGTTTGTCTTTCTACGCGGCGGCTACGACTGCAACAACTTTCTGGTGCCATACAGCAGCGACTTTTATTACGAATCGCGCCCGACGATCGCCATCGCCAAGCCGGATGCAAGCAATCCCAACACGACCATTCCGTTGGATGCCCATTGGGGCATGAATCCCGTTCTGCGCGATTCCATTTATCCGCTCTGGCAGAAAAAGCAAGTGGCGTTCATTCCCTTCGCCGGCACCGACGATCTTTCGCGCAGCCATTTCGAAACGCAGGACAACATCGAACGTGGCGAACCGCAGGATCAAGGTCGCAACTTCCGCTCGGGCTTCATGGGACGCCTGTCGAGCGTACTCACGGGCGTCCCGGCGATTGCGTTCACCAACAGCTTGCCGTTGAGTTTCCAAGGCGCGGATAAAGACATCCCCAACATCTCGCTGAAGGGCGACACCAAGGCGCATTTCGACGACCGGCAAGCAGCGATCCTTGCTGGCATGTACAAAAACACGGCGCTAGCCTCCGCAGCGGCTGACGGCCTGAGTTTGCGCTCCACCGTGTCGATGGACCTGCAAAACGAAATGGTCGCTGCCAGCCGCGGCGCACCCAATGCATCGGGATTCGCCCAGGAAACACAACGCATAGCCACACTGATGCGCGATCAGTATCGACTCGGCTTCGTCGATGTCGGTGGCTGGGACACGCACGTCAATCAGGGCAATGTCACCGGCGGCCTCGCCAACAACTTGCGCAACCTCGGCGACGGTCTCGCTGCATATGCGGCAGCGCTGGGCAACGAGTGGAACAACACGACAGTCGTGGTGGTTTCCGAGTTCGGCCGCACCTTCCGCGAAAACGGCGATCGCGGCACCGATCATGGCCATGGCACCGTGCACTGGGTGCTAGGCGGCAAGGTCAACGGTGGCCGTATTGCCGGTGAACAAGTAGCGGTCAATCAGCAGAATCTGCTGCAAAATCGCGATTACAAGGTGCTGAACAACTATCGGGATGTGTATAGCGGTTTGTTGAACCGCATCTGGGGCCTGCGCGGCAATCAGCTGCAGACGGTTTTCCCGCAGGCCCGCCCGCTCGATTTGCAATTGGTTTGACATGTCCAGCCGTCATCGACCAGTTCCGCAGTTACGAGGCGACTCTGCACCATGACGATGTGGCAGAATTTTCGAGTCAGCCATTGCGTACTCGCTCCCTGTACGTCGCCCCAGGGAGCCAAACCCATGAGACTCGCCGCATGCGCTCCATCGCTTTTGCCGCCCTGACGCTATCGATAACCTTGCTGCTCACGCCTCCCTTCACGCAGGCATCGGAGACCACCGGCCTTAGCCAGGACGACGCCGGATGGCTGCGCCGCGACAGTTTTGGTCTGGATATGGCCACTGTTGCGCAGTACCGCGCACTAGGTCGCAAAGCGCTGCTGGAAAAGCAACTCGACGATCACCTCGGCGACACGTTGCCAACACCCATCGCCGCGCAGATCGCGTCCTACGAGTCGTTCTACACACCCGTCGACCAAATGCTGACTTCGATCCAGCAGGAGCAGCAGCAAATCAAGACCATGCAGGACGGCCCCGACAAGGTCGCCGCCAACAAGGCCCTGCAAACGCGCGGGAACCAGCTGGGGCTCGAGGCACAACAAGCCGAGCTATTGCACGCGATCTACGGACCCAATCAGCTCAAGGAACAACTTGTTTGGTTCTGGTTCAATCATTTCAGCGTCTACGCCGGAAAAGGACGCGTGCGCTGGGAGTTGGCCGATTACGAACAAAATGCGATCCGCCCGCATGCATTGGGTAAATTCCGCGACTTGGTGATGGCCACGCTGCAGAGTGCGGCCATGCTGGAATTTCTCGACAATGCCCAGAATGCCAAGGGCCACGTCAACGAAAACTACGCGCGCGAACTGATGGAGCTTCACACGCTCGGCGTCAATGCAGGCTACACCCAGCAAGACGTGCAACAGCTCGCGCTGATCCTTACAGGCGTCGGCATCGCATCCACCAATGGCAAGCCCGAGAATTTCAATCCCAAAATCGCACCGCTGGTTGTTCGCAACGGCTTATTCGAATTCAATCCGCAACGGCATGATTTCAGCGACAAGGTGCTGCTGGGCAAAACCATCAAAGGCAGCGGGTTCGACGAGGTCAGGCAGGCGGTTACGCTGATCGTCCAGCAACCCGCGTGCGCGCAGTTCGTTTCGCGCCAATTGGCGGAGTACTTCGTATCCGACAACCCTTCGCCCGCGCTGGTGTCGAAAATGGCTCGCACCTTCAGGCATACCGATGGCGATATCGCCCAGGTCGTACGCACGATGTTCGAATCGCGCGAACTGCTCGCCAACGTTGGAAAAAAGTTCAAGGACCCTACGCAGTTCGTGGTGTCTTCGGTACGCCTTGCGTACGACGGGACACCTATTGCGAATGCGCAGCCGTTAGTCGGCTGGCTCAATCAGCTGGATCAACCGCTGTTCGGGCGAATCACACCCGATGGCTGGCCGCTCGACAACGAAAGCTGGTCCAGTTCTGGGCAAATGGCGAAGCGTTTCGATATCGCTCGTGCCATCGGCACCGGCAACAATCAGCTGTTTACCCCCGCCGGCAGCACGGCGCGTGGCGCGGGCTTTCCGATGCTGACAACGCGCCTGTATTACGACGCCATCGAGCCCTATTTGTCGCAAGCGACACACGATGCCTTGACCAAGGCAACATCGCAGCAGGAATGGAACACTTTCCTGTTGTCGTCACCCGATCTCAACTACCGTTGAACAAACTTCAACCGGTGCGTTCCACGCGACGATATTCGCCGTGCATGACTCGCTCCCAGTTCACACCGCCATCGAATGAGCTTTCCAGCGTCAATCGGTAGTTATCATCGCCGACCAACTCGTAGATATGTCTCGTCTGGCCGCGCGACGAGCTGCGCAGAAACACCAATCGACTTCCGTCCCAGTGGCCCAGTGCAGGTTGCGCCGGCGTGAAGCCGTAGCTGTCGAACCAATAAAGCGCGTACTCGCCGGGCTCGATGCCCGCCACGAAAACCGCATGCGCTTGTAATGCGGGCTTGCCATCGCGCTCTCCGCGATAGTCCTGCACTAGCACCTTGCCACCCACATCGAAGCGCGCGCTCACCTGGGCATTGGCAGGGCCGCCCTGCCCCCATCGGGTCGTGGCGATCTGCTCATCGCCAACCCAATCACCCACCAATGCTGCAAGCACATCATAGCCTTCCAAAGATGTCATCAGCACTTACTCCTTCATCGCGCCCGCAACCAGCAGATGCTTCGCGATCTGACCATGCATATATCCAAGGCCACGCACCAGATGCAAGGTAGCAAACAGCAGCACGATGCCGAGAATACTCACCGTAAATGATCCCGGCCAGCTATTCACCCAACTGTTGAGGTTACACAACCAATCGGGGCCCGTGCACATACCCTCCTGCAGATGAGCCATGCCGATCGCGAGCTTCATCACCGGTGCACCGACAAAACCAATCGACACGGCCAACAGAGTGATGGTAAGCGTGAAGTAGATGATGCCAAGCGGCAGCTTCAGCAACATGTAGAACAACGTGCTCCACGTGCGTGGATCGCTGAACATTGCACCGATGCGCCGCCACAGCGACATACCTTTGGTGGAGAACGTCGGGCGACGTGGCATACGTACGCCGAGCATAGTTTCCACAATGCGCCCTTCCACCAGCGAAAGCACACGCACAGAACCAAAAAACAGCACGATGAAGGGAATGCCGATAATCAGCACCGCAAGACCCAACGACATCGCAATGCCCGTAACGGCCCACACGAAGTAGAAAATGCCCGTAGCTAGCGCCAGCACCATGTAGAACAACGCACCATACGTGCGTGGATCGGCCGCAACGCCAAAGAAGTGGCCAATAGGTGACCGATGTTTCGGTAGTGGCGGCGGACGCAATGCACGCTGGATCTTGATTTCCTGACTGCGATAGATATCCGCCACTTCGTCTGGCGCGCCGTAGCTGCTCACCACCTTGGCCAACATATCCGCTTCGCTGCGACCGGGCTGCTCGGCCAGCTCGGCGCGCAGATGTTCCTCGGCGTCATACAGCGCATCTTGAATCAATGCCGGATCCGCACCGCGCAACGCGACGCGAAGCTGCTCCAGATAATCCACAATCGTCTGCGGCGTGCCCGTCATCACAACTCTCCTTGCAGAACTTTGTCGACCGAATCGCGCGTGTCTTCCCACGCTGCAATCCATTCACGCAGAACTTCGCGTCCAAACTTCGTAATGCGGTAATAGCGTCGTGGCGGCCCACTGACCGACGGCTCCACCTCGCTTCCCAGGAGGCCGTTAGCTTCCAGGTTGCGCAGCACCGGATACAGCGCACTCTGCTTGCCGGCCAATACACCTTCCCCCAACTCCTCCAACCGCTTCGCGATCTGGTAGCCATAAAGCGGCTGCCGCGATTGCCCAAGCACCGCCAGCAGCACAAGCGAAACCGTGCCGGTAGACAGCTCTTTCTGAAATTTCTTGAGTTGGCCCGCGCTATCGTCCACGGCTGACCCGCTCTTCAGCTTATGTTGGAGTGCACTGTAGTGTGAAGTAAACACTAGTGCATGGGCCTGAAGTCATGCCTGGGTGATGGTGCGTATTGTGGGCACGGCACCAAAGTATGTACACGTTGTACAGACTTTGGTGTTTTGGCAGATGCACAAACTATGGTGCCAAAATATTTGCGCAAATATTTGAAGCGTTAGGAATTTCCTAACCAATGACAAATTAAGCACGTCAGTTAGGCTGGAGATATATCCTGCGACACCCCCAATCAGGCGCATAATCGGCCAATCGGGGTCTCGGTTTCTCGACTAATGGCCGCTCAACAATTTTTTCAACTTGGCAATGCCGCAATCACCTGAGCTCGCCGGCGGCGAGGGCTTCACCTATGAAGGCGACGCGGCCGCGTTCTATCTGACAGCGCTGCTAGCTGAAGCATATGCACCCGGCATTGATGATCGAACCGTTGTCTGCGTGTCTGTGCGGGATCAGGGCAATTTGCACAAAAATTGATTAGAGCCTGATCGAGCGATTCCTGCGTAAGTTCATGCTCTTTCGGCCGACTCATCGCGTTCAGAATCACCGATAGGTCTTCTCTGCTAGTAACCCTGCTCATTTAGCATTCGAATCGCTGGAGCGTTAAGTTCAGCTCCAAACTAAGCATTGCCTTACTTCAAAATCCATCTTGAAACACAAAAGGAGTACTGAATGAGAAAGCTGAAATGGGTGTCATGTACATGTGGAGTCTTGGCTTTCGGATTAAATGCGACAGCAGTCTTAGCTACTGACTTGACGGTGTCGACTGCCGCTCCGATGGTGAGCGCGCCACAAACCACAATATGCACAATTTCTGATTTGCCCTCGTTGGCAAACTGCGTAAACAACCGAAGTTCTTATCAAACACTCCAAGTGACCGCGAACCTTAGTTGCTCGGGCCAGTCTTGTTGCGGAAGTGGATCGGGAGGTGGTGCGCTTATCAATCTCGATGGATCGAGCGGGATATCTCTGTCTGGCAATGGCTTCACCTTAACCCGCCATTTGTCGGCCTCCTTGCCTGCCAAGGCATGCCCAGCGATCAGCGCAGCGAGTGCTTCGCAGGTTTCTATCAGCAATCTCAACATTGACGATGACAGCACGATACCTGCTTGCGGGGTCAGTGATGGTTGTACTGGCTCGATCTACCTTAACGGAGCCAACGGCATAACTATCAGTGGCGTCGCCATTTACAACGCAAAGGCGTCAGCCGTCTATGCCTGGTCGTCGAATAATGTGTCGATCGATCAATCGACCGTTTCGAATACAGGCATTATCGGAATTTACGTCGGCGATGGAACCTATTCACCGGCTACGGCAAGTAACAACATCTCCATCACCAACTCGACAATCGCTTATTCGCAAACCAATGGAATCGCTTTGCAAGGTGTGTACGGCACTACCCGGATCGAGAACAACAATATTGAGGGAAATCATCATCACGGTTTGTGGTTGCAGCCTAACGGCCTCCCGTACGATGGAGGGCAAATCTACATTCCTAATGCGAGTGACGTAGCGGTCGACAACAATGTAATCGCCGATGGCTACTGCGATAACTGTCAAAACCCGATGGTTATGGGCTTAGAGCTCGCCGGCGAAGGGACTCTAAATAGCCTAAACATCTACGAAAACTACATGTACAACAGCTACGGCTCAGCGCTATTTCTAGACTCGGGGGGACAAATCGATTCAAGCACGCTGGTATGGTCGAACGTTGTACGAGGATTCACAGATTTCTTGCTTAACGATAGCGGTGGCACAACGCTTAGTAGCGCAACGATCGGTAACAACTCAGTCGGAGATTCAATTCCAACTTTGAATCTAGAGGGAACCTGGGCCCATACCATCTATCGCCTCAGTTACAGCGGTTTTCATGAGGAGGCAGATACATCGACGGAGCGCCCAGGCGCAACTCTCGAGGGAACCTTTGTTCTAGCTAATTACCCTATGCCCGGAGCGAATCCGAGCCCGATCTTTCGCTGCTTCGTAAACGACAGCACGACCAATGACTTCCCCTCTTTTGATCGAGCCTGCGAAGGCCAGGGATTCCAGAATCTTCATAGCATTCTTGGTTATAGCGTTGCGCCTACTCAACCTGGCGCGCAGCCGTTCTATCGATGCGCCGTCATCGGAAGCTCCGATCATTTCGTGAGCTGGGACTCGCATTGCGAAGGGCAGAATGTCGAGAGTCTGCTGGGATACGCCGTTCCCGGATAATGGCTACAAGCTAGCCTTGGCCAAATAAAGGAGAATTAGGTTGTTGGTACGCCCCCCGATTCCGTAGACGCTATCACGCGTTTGCGAAATCGAGGGGGCGTCGATCCTCACTCCGAAGATTAACCCCGATTAGATAGCTTTTTTCACGGAGTGACTGCTGAAGCTCTTGAAACACCTGGTTCGCGTCGGGCATCTAACTAGATGTTTCCAGCACATACTTCGGTTGTCAAAGGGTTACCGCTGACCAAAATTTGAGCTTCCTAACCAGTTGTTTTACTTACCCATGCACATACTTTGCTTCCAGGCGGCAAGCAAAGTACGTACATAACAGCTCTTAGCTGCACAGACTTTGGTTTCCAAACCTGCACAGACTTTGGTGTCATGCCCAATTGTGGGCATGACACCCATGTTTGTACGCGATGTACAAACATGGGTGCCAGAGGGCAGGCACAGACGTTGGTGTCGTCTGGCGCAGACAACCTTGAGATGGGTACCTAGCGCTGCCTATTGAGCTCGTTGCGAGCGCACCCGCCACTTGCGAAGCAACGCAGGGCGCTCATCTATACTCGAAGTCAAGATCATCGGCGACACCGCGCAGGTCTTTCATCAGGACGACGTACCGCAACGCCCTGGCGATGCTGACGTAAGCAAGGCTCACCTGCTCATGACGGAAACCTGGCAACGCATTAATGGCAAGTGGTTGCTTAGGATCGTGCATACCGATCGAATCCGCATCAATCCGACGCCGATAACGCTTACCTCAAGCCAGATCGACGAGTTGGTCGGAACGTACCGAAACATGGATAGCACCTACATGATTCGGCGCGAGGGCGATCACATTCTGGGCGGTAAACCCGGCGGACCTTTTGTAGTGTTGAAGGCGGAAACACGCGACGTGTTGTTCCAGCCCGACAACGTCTATAAAAGGGATGTATTTCAGCGCGATGCGGGTGGACGCGTCACGGGCTTCATCGCGAGATATGAAAACATCGATCGTCCATGGATACGCATCGGCGAGCAATAGGCGCGTTTTACACCCACCCGGCATGACCTTGATATCGCCGTGACCGAAAAAACGGGACGGACGTCGTTGATCTCACTCAATTACCTCCGTCCCCGATGTTTCTGTTTCCCAGCGCCGATCCTGCAAAAGCAGCACAAGCCATGCTTGATGTGATCGCCAGCAACTCGCCGCCAACACATCTATTACTGGGGAGTAATGTGCCTAGGCTGGTACGCCAAAAGCTGTCTGACCTGGTGGCCGATATCGACCAATGGCAGACGATCTCGCGTTCGACCCATGGTTGATGGTTTGGAGTGATTAGTCACGGAGCATCAAAAGCATGACCGCTTTGGATGGCGGACACTCCAATTACGGTTACAAAAACCGTGGTCTCTCGTCGAAAGGCAATCGCATCTCGTGCTCACCCAGGACAATTTTGTAGTGCAGGAGCGAGACCAAAAGTGCATTTCGTACCCGTTGTAAAAACATTGGTGTCAGAGCGTATGACGCGCCACTTCTGTGGGCATCAATCCACTGAAACGATGCCCACCGATGCGTGCTGGCTTCTGTATGGCTGTCCAGGGTGTAGTGAAGTCATCCGGCCTAGGTGACTGCTGCGTGTTCTGCCCCACGACACCGTGCGATGTCCACCGAAGCAGCAGGAGCGGTCCTGCTGCGGTTGAGTACGTGTCATCGCTCTTGTCGGTAAGGCTGAAGCGAAGCGTTCGCTCGATGCGTTTTCTGCATTCGATGTAGAGCCAGAAGACGAAACGCAGCCGGCAGTACAACCATGGACAGTAACGGTGCAGTAAGCATGCCGCCGATCATGGGAGCTGCAATGCGCTGCATCACCTCCGATCCAGCGCCATGCCCGAGCAGGATCGGAAACAGACCCGCAAGTATCACCGCGACCGTCATCGCCTTGGGACGTACGCGTTGCACTGCACCCTCGCGAATCGCCGCATCGAGCTCGGCGAGTCCTGCTTGAGGATTGTGCTCAAGCTGTCGATCCCAGGCGTGACGCAGATACAGCAACATCACCACTCCGAATTCGGCGGCAACGCCACTAAGCGCGATAAAGCCGATCATCGTCGCCACCGACACCGCGTGTCCTAGTAGCCAGATCAACCACAGGCCACCTACCAGCGCGAGCGGCACACTTGCCATGATCATGGCCGCTTCGCTCGCACGACGAAACACCACGTAGATCAGCGCGAAGATGATCGCCAGCGCTGCAGGCACCACAAGTTTCAAGCGTTCCATCGCGCTCGCCAGATATTCGAACTGACCCGACCAGGCCACGGTGACGCCCGCCGGTAACGATACCTGTTGAGCCACAACCTGCTGCAGCCGAGCCACCACTGTGCCCAAATCGCTACCGTTGGTGTCGACGTAGACATAGGTAGCCAATTGGCCGTTTTCGCTTTTCAGCATGGATGGCCCAGCGTCAACATTGATGTCGGCAATCTGGCTTAGCGTCAGCTGCGCGCCGTTCGCAGCGACGATGGGCAACTGCCGGATTGCTTCAACCGAATCGCGTTCAAGGCGTGGATAGCGCACCACAATCGGATAGCGTTCGCGCCCTTCTACCGTCTGACCGATCGGATCGCCACCGACCACGGTGGCGATCAGCTGTTGCGCCTGCTCCTGGGTGATCCCGTAGCGTGCTGCGTCGTCGCGACGTATGCGCACATCAACGTACCGACCGCTGACCGGACGTTCGGCGATCGCCGAACTCACGCCGGGCACGGTCTTCGCCACCGTTTCGATGCGATCAGCAACGGTTTGCAGCGTGACCAAATCCGTGCCGAGCACTTTAATCCCAATGGGACTCTTGATGCCGGTGGACAGCATGTCGATGCGATTGCGTATCGGCGGCACGAACAGATTGGTCAAACCAGGAACGTGCACCGCCTTATCCAGCTCTTGCTCGATCTTGGCCATGGTCATGCCGGGACGCCATTGATCCTTGGGCTTGAAGGTGATGGTGGTTTCGAACATCTCCAAGGGCGCTGGGTCGGTGGCGGTCTCGGCGCGACCGGCTTTGCCAAAGACACGATCGACCTCCGGTACTGTCTTGATCATGCGGTCGGTCAGTTGCAGCAACTGCGACGCCTTGTCGGCCGACAACCCAGGAAGTGCGGTAGGCATGTAGAGCAAGGTGCCTTCATCCATGGGTGGCATGAACTCGCTACCCAATTGGCTCAAGGGAATGAGTGCACTCAGCAACAGCACACCAGCCAGCACCAACGTTGCCTTCGGGCACCGCAACACCGCGTCGAGGACCGGCCGATACAAGGCCATCAGGCCGCGATTTAGCAGATTGTCGTGTTCCGAGCGGATACGACCACGCACGAGATAACCCATCAACACCGGAACCAGCGTGATAGCCAACGCTGCAGCAGCGTCCATCGCATAGGTCTTAGTGAAGGCGAGCGGCTTGAACAGTTTTCCCTCCTGTCCTTGCAACGCGAACACCGGTACGAACGAGAGCGCAATGATCAACAAACTGATGAAGAGCGCGGGTCCAACTTCGGCCGCCGACTCCGCGATGAGCGCCCAACGTTCAGCGCTTTGAGGCTCCCGTCCTTCGTGCGCATCGCGCCAATGTTCCAGATGCTTGTGAGCGTTCTCGATCATCACGATCGCGGCATCGACCATGGCACCAATAGCAATCGCAATGCCACCGAGAGACATCAAGTTCGCCGAGACGCCTTGCAAGTTCATTACGATGAAAGCAGCTAGTACGCCGAGCGGCAACGTGATCACCGCCACCAACGCAGAACGAAGATGCCCCAGAAACAACACGCAAACCAACGCGACGACGAGAAACTCTTCGATAAGTTTGCCCCAGACGTTCTCAACGGCTGCATCGATCAATTGCGAGCGATCGTACGTCGGTACGATCTCGACGCCGGGAGGCAGACTGCGCTGGAGTTCGGCCAGCTTGGCTTTCACGGCGGCAATGGCCGCTCTGGCGTTCTTACCTGAGCGCAGCACAATGACGCCACCGGCCACTTCACCCTGACCATCCAGTTCGGCGATGCCGCGACGAAAGGTCGGTCCACGCCGCATCGTTGCCACGTCGCGAAGAAGCACTGGTATGCCCGAAGCATTCGCGGTAATGGGCACGTTCTCGAAGTCCGCACGATTCTTCAGATAGCCTTCGCTGCGCACCATCACTTCGGCTTCGCCTTGTTCGATCACCGAACCGCCGTTGGCACCGTTCGCGCCACGTACTGCTTCGACCAGTTGCGCGACAGTGATGCTGCGTGCAGCCAACGCTTGCGGATCGGGCACGATCTGCCAAGCGCGCTCCATGCCGCCCACGCTCGCGACTTCGGCCACGTCTGGTACGGTTTTGAGCTGATAGCGAAGGAACCAATCTTGGGTCGCCCGCAGTTGACCGAGATCGTGTTGACCGGTGCGATCGACCAACGCGTATTCGTAAATCCAACCGAGCCCCGTCGCATCGGGACCCAATGCAGGATTCACACCTGCAGGAAGGCTGCTGCGGACCTGGCTGAGGTATTCCAGCACCCGCGAACGCGCCCAATACAAATCTGTGCTGTCGTCGAACAATACGTAGACGTAAGAGTTGCCGAAGAACGAATAACCGCGCACGACTTTGGCACCGGGTACCGAAAGCATGGTAGTCGCCAGCGGATAAGTGACCTGATCTTCCACGACTTGAGGCGACTGGCCTGGCCAGTTGGTGCGGATGATCACCTGGGTATCGGAGAGATCGGGCAAGGCATCGATGGGCGTGTGCATGGTGGCGTACACGCCAATCACCGCCAGAATCACCGCAGCCAGTAAGACGAAGAGGCGATGCGCGATAGCCGCGCGGATCAATGCGGCGATCATGGTTGGTCTCCCATGTACATATCGGACATCGGTGCACTCGCCGCAGGCGTTGGTTGAGCTGCGTCTCCATTCAACCGATCCAGGGCTCCTGACAGACTGGCTTCCGAATCGATCAGAAACTGACCGGAGATCACGACCTTTTCGTTACCTTCGAGGCCGGCGAGAATTTCCGTATAGCCGCCTGAAGCACGCCCGGTGTGCACGGCCATCGCGCGGAAGTGACCGTTTCCTTCAGACACGATGACGCGTGCCTGAGAACCCATCGTGATCAATGCATCGTCCGGTATCACCGGTACGGCCTCGCCTCTCACCGGGGCGAGTTGTACGGTCGCGAACATGCCTGGACTCAACGCGCCATCGGGATTAGCCAACACGATGCGAGCACGCTGTGTACGCGTCATAGCATCAATATCCGGCAACAACGTTTCCACCGTGCCGCGAAAGACACGACCTGGCAACGCATCGACCGTCACACTGACCGGTGTGCCACTGCGTACGGTGCCGGCGACGGCCTGCGGAAGCGCTGCCTCGATCCACACGGTGGAAAGGCCATTGACGGTCATCAGGGTCTGACCCGCGCTGACCTGTTGCCCCTCTCGTACATCCAGTGTGGTGACGACACCTGCCTGTGGCGCATGCAGCGTGATTCCGCCATCTGCACCGCGACCGGCTGACCGGAGATCCGCATCGCTCAACCCCAATACTTCAAGACGCTGTCGTGCCGCGGTGCGAAGCGCTTTGGCATCTGACGACTGTGCTTGCTGAAGTGCGCCGTACTCGGCCAGCGCGCTATTCCACTGCGGTGCCAGCAAAGTGGCTAGTGGCTCACCCGTCGTGATCGTGGTGTACGGCGCGCGAACGTATAGCTGACTTATCACGCCATCGACGCGAGCGCTGACCGTGGTGGCTTGTCGCAGATCCCAGGTGATAGTACCGGGAACCCGAATGGCCGACGCCAACACACGACGTTCGACGGAAGCTGTGCGTATACCCAGGTTTTGCACCGTGGCCGGATCGATTCGGACGATATTCGGATCGGCACCTTCGTTCGCGTACTTGGGCACCATCTGCATGCCCATCGGCGAAAGGCCTGCATGATCGAAGTGCTCCTTCGGCACCATCGTGTCGTACCAATAGAGAATCTTCTTGCTATGACTATCGAACGCGGCCGTGGTCATGCCGTTCTGTAAAGCTGTTGGTGATGTATGGCGGCCGCTCACGTAGCCGATCACAAGCAATAGCATCGCAAGCACAAGGGTCGTGAGAACAATCAGCGCACGCTTCATGGCATGGCCGCCGGCGTGGGTAACAGATAGGCCAGCGAGGCCCATAGATGCGCGCGCGCAGCGAGCGCATCGGCATAACTCAGACGCTGTTCGATCTCTTCGCGACGCGCATCCAGCCATGGTTGCAACGCGCTACCGCCGCGGTAGGCGGCCAGCGCCGTTTTCGTACGATCGCGATTCAGTGGTAGCAACGTGTCCTGATAACGCTGTATCTGCCGCCCCCAACCCTGCCAACTGGCAACAGTGCGCGCTATGACGGCGCGTTGTTCGCGACGCGCATCTTCATGGTTGTCTTGAGCCGCTTCCCATTGCTCTTCTTTCGCACCAATGGCCCGGTCCTGTCGATTGCGTGTGAACAGTGGCAACGTCACGCCAAATTGCACCATCACCATGTCCGACAGAGGACCCGCGCGTTGGCCATAAAGGAAACTCACACTCCAGTCGGGATGTTTGGTCGCACGCGCTCGATCCAGTGCGGCCTGCGCGACTTGTTCGCGAGCCTCCCAGACTTGCATGGGAGCTTGCTGGTCGACAGCTTGATCCAAATGCTCGGGCGTGACCGGCAATTGTCCGAAGTCCGGCGCGTCGCCAAGATCCGTAGCGTTGTGCACCAGCCATCGCTGCAAACCTGCTTGAGCCACAGCAATGTCCGCATCGGAAGCTTCCAGGCGATTGTCGAGTGCTGCTGCATCGGCCCGAGCTGCCAGCGCATCGGTAGCGCTGCCACTACCACCCTTCAATCGCGCCTGAGTAATCTGCACGGCCAACGCATTTTCAGTGTGCAGCTCGGAGAGCAGCGCACGCTTTTGCTGTGCCGCCCACAGATCAATCCAGGCGTCCGCGACGCGTTCCTGGATCGATTGGATTGTGTCGGCGCCTTCAGCATCAGCCGCCTTGATCTCGGCATCTGCCACTTCGCGATCGGCGGAGCGTGCCGCACGGGAAGGAAGCGCCTGCGTGAAGCCTATCGTGCGCATCGTCATAGGGTCGGAGCGCACGCTGAAGGCACCCGATGTGTCGATGGGAAAATTCTGGACACCAAAATTCAACGTAGGATCAGGCAAACGACCGGCGCGAGCTGCTTCTTCGTGCATCGATGCAACATGTGCGTGATGCGCCATGAGTGCGGGCGCTTGCACCATGCCCTCTTGAACGGCCGCTTCCAGGGTCAACGGTGGATCTGCCGCATAGGCCGTGAAGACCGACATCCCGCTCAGAACGACAGCCAATCCCGACGCCACCGCGCGACGGGTGAACAGAGACAACAACATGGTGATTACTCCCAGGAGCTAACGGGTATCGCGCCCAGACGGGCACGACGACGCTTCAACAAGAAGCGCGGCTCGCTAAATCAACAGGGAGCAGAACAGAAGGCTTACCGGTGGCGGTGCTCGAAGACGATCACGTTGCCTTTGGCGGACCGTCATCGGCGACGACAGCGCAACAGCGGTGGGCAACGAGGGGGGTAAAGCCACCAGAACACTGGGTGGCACAGACAGCGGATGAATCACAGTCGGGGCAGACACATCGGAAGCGCAATGCTTGGCGCATAGCGCCCGGTCCGCAGCCGTATGCTTCATCTGCGGGCATGTTGACGCCATGCTCGCATCCGCTGCCGACGTAGTCATTGCCATCGCCGGACCCATCGCGCCGTCCGGCATGGTGCAGACGTAAGCAGCGAGCGCCGATTGCAATCCGACCATGAACAGCAGTCCCCCGAGCAGCAGCCAACGCGTCAGGCGCGCGCGACGGATATCGCGCAAGCGCCAACGGGTTGGGCCCAGCTTCGGGATCGACAAGTACGTCATGGAGTGGATAGTACTGCAGCCTAACGGGAGAGTTGTTCTTCCTTCCATTCGCCCACGAGCGCGAATGGTTACATGCGCGCAAGGCCAAGTCCGCACATGTCCCAGGACACGTCCAGCACACACTTTGCTTGTCAAAACGCCGATTCAGGAGTCAAGCGAGTAAGCCTAAATAGTTGTTTTATATATGCGTGCAAAGACTTTGGTGTCATGCCCAGTATCAAAGAGGGCTGCGTTAGGATTCGCGCGTACACATTGCTTTGCTGGCCAACGATCGTACGCTTAACCAGCGATGTCACGCCGCCCAAATGGTAACTACCATGCTCATAGCAATTGCTCGTTTGCACCAAGTTCTCCTGGTTTTCCTGGCGTTGGCCACCACGCTAGCTTCTGCACCAGTTTTAGCTGACAACCCCGTACCCATAGCAAACATCGATACGGGTCGCCTCTCAGGTATTCACGACGCGAAGACCGGCTTGAACGAATTCAAAGGCATCCCGTACGCCGCGCCGCCCATCGGCCCTCTGCGCTGGAAGCCGCCGCAACCCGCCGCGACCTGGACTGGTGTACGAACGGCCGATCACTTCGGCCCGCGCTGCATGCAACGCCCTCTGTACAGCGACATGGTATTTCGCTCGGACGGCATGAGTGAGGACTGTTTGTACCTCAACGTGTGGACACCTATGCACAGCGCTAACGAAAAACTGCCCGTGCTGGTGTATTTCTATGGCGGCGGCTTTAAAGGAGGTGACGGTTCCGAGCCGCGCTATGACGGAGCAAGCCTTGCTCAACGGGGAATCGTGACTGTCACGGTGAACTATCGGCTGGACGTTTTCGGCTTCCTGGCCTTACCGGCCCTTGCCACCGAATCGCCCGAGCGCGCCACCGGCAATTACGGCCTGCTCGACCAGAACGCCGCATTGCGCTGGGTTCAGCGCAACATCGCCGCGTTCGGTGGCGATCCGGGTCAAGTCACCATAGGAGGTGAATCGGCCGGTTCCATGTCGGTATCCGCGCAAATGGCTTCGCCCTTGTCCAAAGGTTTGATGCAGCGTGCCATCGGCGAGAGCGGTGCGATGCTCGGCAATCTGAAGCCGGAACCCTTGGCCTTGGCGGAGCGTGACGGCGAGGCCTTTGCGCAACGCGTCGGTACGCACTCGTTGGAGCAGTTGCGCGCGATGGACGCGAACGTGTTGCTCAAGGCCGTCGATGAAAAGGGCGTGCATGTTTCTCGGCTTACCATCGACGGCTACTTCCTGCCCCAATCAACCGAAGTCATCTATCAAGCCGGAAAGCAGGCACACATTCCGCTACTGGTCGGCTCCAACTCGCAAGAGGGTGACTACACCGATGTGCTCGACGATAAGGTGCCCACGCCAGCCAACTATCGCGCGGCCATGGAACAACGCCTTGGCAAGCGTGCGAGCGAGGCACTGAAGCTCTACCCGGGCCAGAACGAAGCCGAGGTCAAAACATCCGCCACCGCCTTTGCGGGGGATCGCTTTATCGCCTTCTCCACCTGGCGTTGGATGAATCTGCACCGCCAAACCGGCCAAGCGCCGGTTTACTACTACTACTTCACCCAGCCACGCCCGGCTAAACGCGATGGCAGCGCCGGTCCGGATTCCGGCGCCGTGCACAGTGGTGAAATCGAATACGCGCTGGGCAATCTGCCGAGCAATGACGTCTACGCGTGGACCGCCGCCGACTATCGCGTTTCTTCCGTGATGGAAGGCTATTGGGAGCGCTTCATCAAAACAGGCAATCCCAATGGTGCAGGCCTGCCGCAATGGCCCGCCGTCGAGAACAAGGATGGCGGTTTATCGCGCCAAGTGATGGGTGCCGATACGCATACAAGCGTTGACCGCAACGCAGCGCGTTATGAATTTCTGCAAGATAGCGGCATCTGATCTCACATCCGCCATGGATCGAAAGCAGAAATCTACTCTGATGCTTTCAACACATACTTGGGCGTCAGACGTAACGCTGGCAGCTTTGATGCCATGCCAAGTTGATACGACATCAATGCATGCAGACATTCCACAAGCCTTAGCGTCTCGACGGCGCCTAGCCCATAAAGTCGGTGCCACGTCCCACTATGGGAAGCGTGACACCGACTTGCGACATCAAACAATACGGGCGCCAGGGTTCAGGGATATATCGTAGGTGCCAGATTTTGCATGCGGCCTTACCAGTTGAAATCGTTGTCCGGACGAACAATGGCGATACCATTCGTCGTCGCGCTATGAATGGTGGCCTGTGCCTTCAAGGTAAAGTTGCCATCGCCATCAACATTGAAGATCGACACGTGTGAAACACTACCATTGGCATCGATCACTGCAGCCAGATCATTGCGATAGGTAATATCCGTCGGATCACCGCTGAAAGTGGCCACCACCGCGGCATCCTGGACGATCTTCTCACCGTAGACGGCGTACCGTGATACAGACTGACTGGGCGAATTGGCAGAGAACAGGAACG
Source organism: Lysobacterales bacterium (assembly GCA_015655335.1). Classification (GTDB taxonomy): domain Bacteria; phylum Pseudomonadota; class Gammaproteobacteria; order Xanthomonadales; family Rhodanobacteraceae; genus Dyella_B. The sequence goes on from JAATFF010000036.1 coordinate 19,343, forward strand.
GCCCGTCCAGCGTTACCCAACACGGCGCTGATTGAGTGCCCGAACCGGTGATGGTCTGCACTGCATTGTTTCGCACAAGACTGATTTCGTTGGCGTGTGCAATGGTCACGTAAGCATCGTTACCACGCGTAGCGAGACCAAATGGAGCATTGACGTTGGAAGGAATGTTGGCCGCCAGCTTGGTCGAACCGCTCACCGCGCCCTGCGCATTCAGGTTGACCGTCTCGATCGCATTGCTCTTTTCACTGATGACAAGTTGATCCCAGAAAACGCCCACCTGCGCGGCAGAGCCGTCACCGATCACCAGCCTCGCCTCACCATCTGCTTGTGAATCCACACCGTTACCGCTTATGCGGTGAGACTCGATGTTGGTGGCGGTGAGAATGTAGAGATGATCATGACCAAACGCTACGCTGACCGGGTTGGTGATCGCAGGAACCAGCTTCTCCAGACGCAAGCTGGCATGTGGGAGATCCTTGTCGAATACGGAAACGTTGTCGGATCCGAAATTGACGACGGCAAGCCGTTCGCGATTCTGGGCGATACCGCCTGCATTGCCGCTGACACCACCTTCACCACCGGTGGGAATCTGCTCGAGCAACGCACCGGATGCGTTGTAGACCAACAATGTGTTTTTCGCCGTATTCGATGCGGTGACGATCAGCGCTTGATCGTCCCGCTGCGTCACGCTGCCTTGCGCGGCTACGGCACCGGCGATGAACAACGTCAATAAACCCAAACCATATGCTGCCTTCTTCATGTGTGTCCTCGATTGTAGCGATGGGGAATGACAACTTCGTCGGAATTTGCCTGCGGCACTTCAAGGCAACCGATTTCATCGGTCATCTTTTTGTTCGCTTCGCCACGAGAAGAGTTACGCTCGACATTTAGCTTTTACGAAAAGTGACAACTCGCGCACGTTGTCGTCGCGCGGCATGCATCAAGCAATAGAAATAACCAAACGAATACGACCATGCACATTCGTGCATGGAGCTACAGTGATGCTCCACGCCTCTCCCTGTCGGCGACATGGGACTTCCGATTTCGACTCCAAACCCTAATCGGAAGATGCACTCTGGATCGATGCACTCAAAATATCGCCGCCACCATGTACCTGGATCAGTGCCGCGGTCTGCAAGCCGGATAGAGATGAGGACGGCAGCGAAAAAGAACGCTCCGCTCCCTGCCACGTTCCCAGATGGATGAGTTCACGTACGACATTCCGTTGCGGCAACGTACGACCGCCGTTTTCGCCGCCGCCGATGGCGACGTGCAATGTGCGCGGGTCATAGCGCACCAACCACACATCGCAGGTGTCGTCGGGTGTGCGAGCAGATTTAACGATGAGTTTCCCATCGCTCCATGCGATGGATGGTCCATCATTCGTCGCGTGCGCAATCGCCTCATCGAGCCTCGTACGATCCGTACCCACTAAGTCAGTATGTCCATTCACGTAGACCTGCGGCGTCCACACTGTGTCGCGCCCGCGATAGTGCGCGTAGCTCCATTGCCGTTCGGTGTAAGCGGGCATGGCGAAGGTGTCTTTCCAGCCCAACTCGTCCCAATACGTGACACCGAATGAAAGCGCCAGCACTCCGGGGGTTCCCGCGAGTGCGTTGAGATTGGCCTCGGCCGGCGGACATGAGGAACACCCTTGGCTTTGGAAAAGCTCCACCACTACTAGCTTGCTTGCGGGTGGGATCGATGGGCCGAGCGCCCAAGCCGTCGCTGGGAGGCTCAATGCGGCCCATATCAGCGATAGAACGTTCAAGCATCGGAGGCGCATCAGGATGATCCCTTTTAAGACAGTGGGGAGACTGCGGCGACGCGTAGCGCCATCCTCCTCTGTTGTTCTTCGCCTTTCCTGACACGCTGGTTACACAGCGTTGAATGACCGAGCCCTCAGCGCCCTCATTCCGGGCAATGACAATCTTCACATGTTCAGATGAGCCTCGAGCAGTACGCTTCGGGGAGCGCTAGCTGTCCCCCTCAATAGGTCACTGATATGAATCTCTTGGACTGGCTCGCAGATCGCAGGCACGTTCTACCCACGCGCCTTCTCACCGGTCTTGTTGGGTTATTGCTGACTAACAGTGCGATTTCCACGCCCGTCAACGATAAACCAACCGTGATTAGTTCTGTACCGGTTCACGCCGCAACCTTTAAGGATGGCGTGTCGTCGACGGGATGGATCGACTTCAACTTCGCAGACGGAAGAAACATCCTGGTTCCGGCGAAGGTCAACGGTCAAAGTGTGATGGTGAAGCTCATTGACGGTACCGACACGTCATACATCGACAAGGATTTTGCAGCATCCATCGGATTCCAACCGCCGACGGCGACGAAAACGTTTGGGGCCGTCAACACGCAAGTTCAGCTCGGCGCCCTCACTCTTCGGCGCGTCAAGACAACAACCGCACATTTAGGCGCCAAGCGTACCGATCCTTTATTCACACCGTTTGTTCTGAGCGACGATTTGTTCAACCAGGTGGTGGTCGACATTGATTTCGCCCATCGCCGCGTGGCCTTTCAAGATCCCCATAGCGCGATAAAACTACCGCCGGGCGCGGTGGAAGTTCCACTGATCCGGCGCGGGGATTCGCGAACCGTTCCCGTCTCGATTGAAAGCGCAGCACCTGTTCCGTTCGAATGGTTCCTCGGTGATCCAGCTCCCGTCACGGTGTATCAGCCTTACTACGAAGCGCACAAACTGTTGCAGAACAGAACCACCTCGGTGAGGCTTGGAGGCGGCCTCAATGGCCAGCGTCCGCAGGAACCTGTAGCGACTCTGAGCCGTGTGCAGTTTGCCGACGTCAATTTCTATCAGGTGCCAAGTGTCTTCCCATCCAACGCCGTGCGTGGGAGCGACTCTCCACTTATCTCGGGCAATATAGGCTTGGAATTGCTCGCGCGTTTTCGGCTGATCGTTGACTATCCCCACGACCGCCTCTACGCGCTGCCCAATACCGATGGCGCAAGCGTGCCGTTCTCCAAGGACCGCTTAGGCCTGTACCTAAACGAACAAAGCAACACTTTCGTCGTGGATTTCGTTTCCCCAAGCAGCCCGGCGCAGGCGGCCGGCTTTAAGGTCGGCGATCGGATCGCCATGATTGATCAAAAACCCGTGCCGGCCTGGACCAACGCCGAACTTACCACGCTACGGTTTGCCACCAAGGGCACCACTATCGTGTTCACCATGGAAAACGGTAGTACTCGGCAGGTTAAAGCCAAGGACTATTTCTGACAAACACTCACATTAGCTCGGTAGCAAAAAACGTCAGAATGATTTTTTCGAAGTCGCTGCGTGAACGGCCACCGAAGGCAATGGAAGGCTGTACCGCAAGGGTCCGCCTGAGGACCGAATACAGTCTTATCCATAGTTTAAGGGTATGTCGTGACTGACGAGCTCCCCGACATCATTGCCGAACATCTCACGGTGCTGTTCTGCGGAATCAATCCTGGCATGACAGCGGCCGCGACGGGGCACCATTTCGCTGGAAGAAATAATCGCTTCTGGCGCGTCGTACATCTCGCAGGCTTTACCCCTGCAGAAATTTCCCCTCAGGATGATCACACGATACTCACATACGGATGCGGTGTGACGTCAGTAGTGAAACGACCGACGGCGCGTGCCGATCAGCTTTCGTCAGAGGAATTCGTAGCTGCCGCCACCGACTTCAAGCGGAAGGTCGCACGCCATGCGCCACGCTTTGTCGCATTTCTCGGTAAGGCGGCGTACGCCGTACTTTCAGGCCAACGAGACATCGCCTGGGGATTGCAACCGACTCGTATGGAAGGTGCTGCCATTTGGGTTCTTCCCAATCCCAGCGGAAGAAATCGTGCATTCACTCTCGACCATCTGGTCGAAGCGTATCGCCAACTCTATGCGGCATGCATGGTGGAAGAGCGTTGATGGGAGAACAAGGGTGATTCAAAAAGAAACGACACCGATCATCTGGCCAGGCACCCCCTTGTCGCGTGCGTTCTTTGCCCGCGCTTCCCCCACGGTAGCGCCGCAACTGCTCAACAAAATCTTGGCATCCGCGGATGGCCGGGCGGGTCGCATTGTGGAAGTGGAGGCTTATGTCGGCGCTATCGATCCAGCGGCGCATACGTACCGCGGAAAGACGCGACGCAACGCAACCATGTTTGGGCCCCCAGGTCATATGTATGTCTATTTCACCTACGGCATGCATTGGTGCTGTAACTGCGTGTGTGGCCCGCAGGGCGATGGAAGCGGCGTACTCATCCGCGCACTGGAACCTCTACGTCGACTGGAGCAAATGCGCGCAGCGCGTCCGCGAACGACGCACGATCGGGATTTATGCCGTGGTCCAGCTCGCCTGACTCAGGCGATGGGCATCAGCGGGGCGCAAGACGGGATTGATCTGGTCGGCACCCATGATGGCTTCACCATCGTCGACGATGGCATGGCTGCGCCCAAAGATCTGACGGGCGGACCCCGTATTGGCATCCGCCTTGGCAAGGATCTGCCATGGCGGTGGAGCGTGCCTGGCAATCGTTATGTGTCAGGCACGGGTGCGCAACGAAGCTGACACTTAAAGCACGTGCTGAGCACAGATCTACCTTGCAACGACACACGAGACGGCACGGAATCCGTACCGTCTCGTGCTGCCTTGAACCGAATGGATCTCAGCTCGCCAAATGTTCGACTTCTCGTGGGTGAAGCAAATCTTCCAGTCCGATGCGCCGAAACATCTCTGCACGAACACGATCAGCGACACCGTTGACGATCTCGCAACCATCCTGTGATGGGTCGATATGCCTGCGAAATGGGCGCTTGCCGAATGGCGTGTCTACGACCTGCACGATGGCATCCGCGACGGCACTTACATCAGCATCGGCAGGTTCGAGCGAGGCGAGGCCCTTGAGACTCTGCTCCGGAAGACCTGCGTAAGGGCCTTGATCGTATTCGGCAGCGCGCGCCTTATCGGCAGGCGAACCCGAATGAGCAAAATGATTGGTGCCCTTGGTAAACGCGCCCGGCACGATGATCGACGTCTCGATGCCCCAACGCGATAGCTCGCTGGCGTAACTGACGGCGAGCGAATCCATCGCTGCCTTCGCGGCAAAGTACGGCGAAAGATAAGGTGGAGTGCCCCCGCGTGTGCTGCTGCTGGAAACCCAGATCACCAATCCGCGCCCTTGTTTGCGCAACTGCGGAAGCGCAGCACGATTCACGCGCTGCGTGCTAAGCACGTTGATGTCGTAGAGCTGCGCGAATTGCTCCGGTGTAAAAGCCTCGGCGGGACCAAACGACATATGGCCGGCGTTGTGGATGATCACATCAAGCCGTCCATGCGCTGCAATGATTTGCTTGATGCCCGCTTCGCAGGATGCTTCCGAGGCGACATCCAACTCAACCGCGCGCAGATCGACAGTATGCTCAGCCGCGTACTGCTGCACGGCGGCAACCTGCGGCGCATTGCGGCCCGTGGTTTCACGCATGCTCGCGTAAACGGTATGTCCGGCATGGGCAAGCGCCCGTGCGGCGAGCGCACCAAAGCCACTGGATGCACCGGTAATGACGATGACTTGTTTCATGATTCGTTCTCCTTGCATGGAAAGTTGAAAAATGCGCGCTTTTTGCGCTGATATCTGCGTGGGATCAGATGATCCCGCCGTTGGCACGCAACACTTGTCCGTTAACCCAACCGCCGTCCGGACCCGCCAGGAAGGCAACGGTATTGGCGATATCGCTGGGTTGTCCCAACCGCTCCAGCGGAGCGAGCTTGGCGAGACGCTCGACCACTTCTTGCGGCTTGCCCTTGAGGAATAGATCTGTCGCAGTCGGGCCCGGCGCAACGGCGTTGACGGTGATGTCGCGCCCACGCAACTCCTTGGCAAACACGCTCGTCATCGCTTCGACGCCCGCTTTGGTCGCGGCATACACCGCATACGTCGGTTGCAACAACGCGACGACGCTCGAAGAAAAATTGATGATGCGGCCGCCTGCACGCAGACGTGTCGCCGCTTCGCGCAGTGTGTTGAACGTGCCCTTCAGATTGACGGCGATCTGGCGATCGAACGAGGCATCGTCGGCATCGGCGATGCTGGCAACGCTCATGATGCCGGCGTTGTTGACCAGCACATCCACACCACCAAAAGCGGTCTCGGCAGCATCGAAAAGCCGGCGGACATCCGCGGCATCGCTGACATCAGCTTTTGCTGCCAACGCGTGTCCACCCGCTTGCTCGATCGTGCGCACCAGGGCTTCGGCCGGCGCAGCGTTTTCTGCGTAGTTGACGATGACAGTAAAACCATCGCTCGCCAGGCGTTGCGCAATGGCGGCGCCGATGCCACGCGAAGCGCCGGTTACCAGGGCGACTTTCTGAATTTGCTTGTTCATGAGTTTTCTCCGGAGCCGGCACCGTGCCGGGTTGGGAGAACTCTAAGTTTTCTATATAGATAAATAATCAGTGCTAGTCTGGCAACATAATTCTTGATAAACGAACAATGAGGCCGATATGGACCGCCTGGACGTCATGCGGCTATTCACCCGGATCGTCGAGCGCCAAAGCTTCACCCTGGCCGCCCAGGACCTTGAATGGCCTCGTTCCACAGCCACCCAAGTCATCCAGGATCTGGAAAAACGGTTGAGCGTGCGGTTGCTACAACGAACCACCCGCCATGTAAAAGCCACGCTGGATGGCGAGGCGTATTACCGTCGATGTATCGCGATCCTGGGCGAGGTCGAAGATGCCGAGGCGGCCTTCAGCGACGCCAAGCCACGCGGGCTATTGCGGATCGATGTCCACGGCACGCTGACGCGTCACTTTGTGCTACCCGCACTCCCCGCTTTTCTTGCCAGATATCCGGACCTTCAACTTCATATCGGCGAAGGCGATCGCCTCGTCGATCTGGTCCGCGAAGGCATCGATTGCGTCTTGCGCGTCGGCGATCTGCAGGACAGCGCAATGATAGGACGTCGCGTTGCGCTGCTCGACGAAGTGACCTGCGCCAGTACTGCCTATGTGGCGCGTCACGGCAACCCCGTGAGCATCGACGATCTCACGGGGCACCTCAGCATTGGTTTTGTATCGTCAGCCAGCGGCATGGCATTGCCGCTGGAGTTCACCATCAACGGCGATTTGCGAAATATCGCCCTGCCCTCAACGGTGACTGTTACGAGCGCGGAGACCTATGTCGCAGCAGCCAAGCTCGGGCTCGGATTGATCCAGGTACCTCGGTATCACGTTCAAGCCGAGCCGGTCGCGGGAACACTGGTATCGATTCTTCCGCACTTGCCACCCTCGCCGACTCCGGTATCGCTGCTTTATCCGCATAGCCGACAGCTCTCGCCGCGTGTCCGCGTCTTTATCGATTGGGTGACGCAGGAATTGGACTCCACACGCAAAGATACCCAGCACTAGTCCCGCGGGGCACGCGGCAGGCTCGCTTTGTGCCGACGGCAAACATCCAGCGTGGCTCTCTTATCCGATTCACGGCATCAGCTTCGCCTTGAAGAAGCTCACCATCTCATCGGAGAACTCTTTCGCCTGCGTACCCTCGCTACCAATCGTCACGCCTTTCTTAAGAAACCCGCCTTTGATGGAGTACTGCGAAATCGTCTGACCGGCGAGCTTCGGGTCGACCTTCCCGGTACGCATGTTGTAATACCGTCCCTGATCATCCATGTAGACGGTTGGAAACGTCGTCGACGTGATCGCGCTGGGAATGATCGTGGGCGGAACGCCCTCGCGATCGAAAGCATGTCGCGCGCCTGGGAAAAGCTCCATCACAACGTCCTGCCCGGCGACACCCATGGCATGCGTCTCGTCCTGGCACTGCTGATAGGAAACCCAATCGTCGTGGTCACCCTGCATCACAAGCAGCGACGCGTGATCCGCCAGATGTGCGGAATAGAACTGCACGCCACACCAAGGATAGCCAGCGACGACCGCGCGCAATCCGTTATCACGACCAAGCACGGCATCTGATACGGGCGCCGTTTCAGCCATCAGCACAGCTGTGCCGCCGCGACTGCCGCCTGTCGCACCGATTCTTTTCGCATCGATGTCTTTGCGAGTGCGCAGAAATGTGGCTGCCGCCAACACGTCATAGGCGCTGGCCGCGAACGGGAGTTGATTCTGGTCGGCAACCGTATCTTTGATACCTCTGCCGAAAAACGGATCGATGACAACAACGGCAACCCCTGCGGAGGTGAGCGCTGCAGCGTGGTCCATATGCTGTGGACCGAGACCACCGCTGCCTGGTGTTTCAACCACTGCAGCGTAGGGCTGCTTTGAACCCTTTGCAGGAAGAAAGAGCTGTCCTGTCAGCAAGACCGACGGCCCGAATTCTCCTTTGAGAAGCGGACCGTAATCCACCGGCGTATGACTGGGAATCTTGACCAGGATTCCTTTGATGCCGTTAGACAACACATAAGGCTTGGCCGCGAACTGTGCCGAGTCCACATGGGGAATCGATTCGTTCGCGGCGGAAGGTTTTGTATTCGTTTCCGGCAGCGCGTGCTGCGCCAGCGCCTGGCAAGAGAAAAAGATGAACGGAAGGATGATTAAATTCACCGACCTGTAAAAACGTGCCATAAACAACTCCCAAATTAGAGCAATGCACGAACGCCACGCACGAGACGGGCCAACAGGCCCGTCTCGCATCACCTCACATACTATTGCTTGCTGCATACCTGAGCTGCGCGCCGTCCATTACAGGAAGTTGTAACGGAGGGTCGCGCCATAGGTACGCGGCGCGCCCAGGAACGCATTCCAGGTTCCCGTCTGTATCACACCGGCGAATTTGACCTGCGCGTATCTCGCACCGGTCAAGTTATCCGACCACAACTCCACCGACCATTGCTTGTTGTTGGGAGTAATGCCCACACGCGCATTGACCACGGTATAGCCGCCTTGATACAGCTCCGGCGCGTAGGTCGCACCTTGGTTGACACCCGATTCATACTTCGCGCTGATATTGAAGCGCCCCAGCAGCGAGGCGGTGAGAGGGTGCTCGTAGGTCACCGACGCCGTATCCGACCAAAGCGACGCGAGCGGCATGCGTGCGCCCGGCAGGAGGGCAAAAACGCCACCCGGCTCAAAAGCAGCACCTGGAATATTCTTGCCTACCCGCACGTCGTTGTAGGTCACGCCAGCTTGCAGCAACCAATCTTTGGTTGCCTGCCACATCACATTCGTATCCACGCCTTGCGAAGTCGCTTTCGGCAGCGAAAGCACGGTATAGCCAGTGCCGACGAATTCATTGAGCTGGTAGTTGGTGAACTGTTCGTCGAACAAGGCTGCATTGGCCAGCAAGCTTCCATCGAGCCACGTGGTCTTGGTGCCCAATTCGTAGCTGTTGACGAATTCACCCACGAACGAGGTGTTGTTCACCGGAAGGATGCCGATGGTTTGGTCGTTGAGGCCAGTGTCCGACTGCACGCGATCCATGTTGAAGCCGCCGGCCTTGTAACCGCGCGAACCCGTCAGATAGGTCATCACGTTGCTGTTGAAGGTATATACACCTTTCAAGGTGCCTGACCATTCTTTCTCGTTGAGTGATTGATGTGTCGTGCGCGCATCCAAAGCATCGGACCACGCCAGGCACGTGTCGCCAATCACGGTAGGAATCAACTTCGCGGCGATTGCACCGTGAACACCGCGACCCACCAACGCTTCGTACACCTGTGTCGGGTTACGCAGCATCGCAGCACAGCCTGCATCACCGTTGGGATTGGTGTAAACCGAATCAAGCTGCTTGCTCTCGTCGGTGTAGCGCAAGCCGGCCGTCAGATCCAGCGCGTCGGTGGCATGGAAGGTGACGTTGCCGAACACCGCGTTGCTGTTCGCAGTCTGTTTGTACATGTCGGCCATGCCTACACCGGACAACGAAGTGCCGTACGGCAGTCCCGTCGCTTGCGATATGAAGGTCGCTGGGTTGGCCGTATTCATTCCATAAGGCTTGAACCCGTAGACCAGCAAGCTGGACATGTAGGCCTCGTAATCCGAGCCCATGTTGATCAAGTCGTGCCGTACTAGGTCTTCGTTGTCCAGGAAGTAACCGACCGTCCAATCAAATTTGTCGGTATTGCCCGCAAGACGAAGCTCTTCGGTCAAGGGGTTGATGCTGACCGAGCTATCGCCCGGCTGCCCAAAAGGTCGATCGAAAATGTCGGCAGTAGTGAATTCCAGGTCTCCGCCCTCTTCAGCCGTCCACTCGCGTTTAGAGGTGATCGACGTAAGCGTTGCGTTGTTCAGCCATGGCGTGGTCCAGTTGACCTCGACCGAGACGCCGTCGTCGATGATTTGCTCACGGTCGTCGCGATTAGAGTAGGCGACGTATGCGTAGGGATCGGCCGGGTTGGCCGATACGGCACTGCCGCCCACCAGTGCGTCAAGTATGTTGGCGGTCGGGCCGCGCACCGTGGTCGCGGCCGTACAGCAATGCTCATCGCGGCTGCTGTAGTCACCGATGATGGTGATGTCGACGTTTTTGGTCGGTAGCAGCAACAGCTTGCCGCGCAGCGAATGCACGTCCAGATTGGAATCGGTGTTCTCGGTACGCGGACCCGGGCCGGTTTCTACATCATAAAAGCCATCGCGCGTGCGATTGGAGGCGTAGATGCTGAAGGCCGCTTTGTCGGTGATGGGCGCGGTGTAGTAAGCGCCAAGATCGAGTGCGCCATAGTTGCCCACCGTCAGCTCGGTATCGCCATGCGCATGGAAACTGGGTTGCGCAGTAACGATATTGACCACGCCGGCCGACGTGTTCTGACCGAACAACGTGCCCTGCGGTCCATAGAGCACTTCTACGCGTTCGAGCTCGCCGAGATCATCGAATGCCGCACCGGTACGCGCGCGCGGAACGCCATCGATCACCGTGCCCACCGACGATTCCAGGCCTGGGTTGTCGCCGACGGTACCGATGCCACGAAGGCGTATGGACGTTAACCCTTCACTGCCAGTGCTGTAGGCATACATGCTCGGAACCAATATCTGCAATGCCTTGATGTCGCGAACGTCGGCATCCTGCAGGAGCTGCTTCGTTGCCACCGTCATGGTGATCGGCACCGTCTGCATGGCTTGCTCGCGCTTCTGCGCGGTCACGACCATGCCGGCCAGCGTGGTTACCTTTTTCGGTTCAGGAGCTTTCGGATCATTGGTTGCGGGCGCCTGCTGTGCGAAGGCGGACGGAGCGGCAAACAGAACAGCGAAAATCGACAAAGTCAAACGCTTTCTTACAACATTGTATGCAGCCATTGGTGCACCCCTCCCCGGGTGGAGTGAACAACCACCGTGCCCGCCTTCGCCATGGATCCCCCGAAACATTTCCCTACAGCGGCGTTGGTTGCGTTGTAAATACAGCTTCGATTTCTGTGATTTCTTTCGATGTGCGCGGTGTTTTTTTGTCGCGATTCTCGAAAGGTGAAAAGGAACCTATCACAGCGCTTTTAAAAAAATGGAACTTAGTTCCGTTATTGTTAAGACACGACAAAAATCATTGTTTTTAAAGTAATTATTTAGCGTATTTGCTGGTGATAAACAGCTAAGTGCTCGTCGGTCGTGCCGCATCGAAGTTCGAAGGCCAGTAGCCGTTTGAAGTAGTGGCTAACCTCCAGCTCATCGGTCATGCCCATGCCGCCATGCAACTGCACGGCTTGCTGACCGATGTAACGCGCTGCCTGCCCCATCAGCACCTTCGCGGCCGACAACGCAGTGCGTCGAGCAACGGGATCTGTATCTGTGCAACGCAGCGTTGCGAGATAAGACATGGAGCGCGCTTGCTCCAGATGCATCAGCATTTCCGCCATGCGGTGCTGCAATGCCTGGAAGCTACCAATGGGAACACCAAACTGCACACGCGAACGGCTGTATTCGATGGTCGCGGCAAGGATTCTGTCCATGGCGCCGAACGCTTCCGCACACAATGCGGCGAGGCCCTGATCAAGCACTACTTGCAAAGCCTCGCGGACGTCTTCACCCAGACGAGCGCTCGCAGCAGCCGCGACGTTATCGAGCACGATGTCGGCTGCGCGCTGTTCGTCCACGGTTGTGCGCGGTAAAAGCGTCACGCCGGCCGCATCGGTAGGCACCGCGAATAGACCGATTTCCTTGTCGACGCGCGCCGACACCAATAGAAGATTCGCAGCGGGCGCATGGTAGACCAGCGACTTGCGGCCGGTGATGCGCCAACCGTCCCCGCTTCTTACGGCTTGCGTTTCAATGTGCATGACGTCAAATCGCGTGGATGCTTCATCGTGCGCAAGCACCGCAATCGATTCGCCAGTAGCCAATGCCGGTAGCCAGTCGCCGCGCTGCTGCGCAGAACCAAGCTGAACAATGGCATGGGTAGCCAGCACGGCACTGGAAAGGAATGGTTCCAACAACAAACCTTCACCCATGGCGTTGCTCACCAGCATCGTACCAACCGATCCTGCACCAATGCCGCCGTCCGCTTCGGGGATATTGATCGCCAGCAGGCCCAACTCGCCGAATTGCTTCCACACGTCGCGCGACCAACCATCGGCTGTCGCACGGACGTGGTTGCGATGCTCGAAATCATAGCGCTCTGCGATGAAGCGACGGGTGCTGTCGAGCAGCATTTGCTGCTCGTCGTTGAAAGAAAAATCCATGCCAGTCCCCTTACAGTTTCAAGATCATGTGCGCGATGATGTTGCGTTGGATCTCGTTGGAGCCACCGAAGATCGTCAACTTGCGCAGATTGAGATACGACGCCGTTGCCCGCGAATCGTCGCTGTCGTGGGCGTAGGCCAATGCGCTGGCGCCCAACAGCTCCATTTGCAATTCGGAGATACGCTGCATGATCTCCGTGCCGCGGATCTTCAGCATGGATGCTTCAGGACCAGGCGCCTTCTTCGCAGCTTCGTCGAAAATCACCCGCATGTTGGTGATCTCCAGCGCAGTCAATTCGATTTCCACCTGGGCGATGCGGCCGCCGAACACCGGATCTTCCAACAGCGATCGCCCATCCTTGCTGACCTTGGCGGAATCCGACTTGAGACGCCGCAGTTCGCGCTTGCTCCAACCGATGCCAGCAATGTTGGTGCGTTCGTGCCCCAGCAAGAATTTGGCGTATGTCCAGCCCTCGTTCTCATCGCCGACGCGGTTTGTTACCGGTACGCGCACGTTATCGAACCAGATCTCGTTGACTTCGAAACTGCCATCCAACAGTTTTGTCGGACGTACCGTGATGCCCGATGTTTTCATGTCGATCAACAGGAAAGAAATGCCCTTCTGCGGCTTGGCGCTGCTGTCGGTACGCACCAGACAGAAGATCCAGTCGGCGAAGTGACCCAGCGTGTTCCACGCCTTCTGGCCGTTGAGCACGTACTCATCGCCGTCGCGTTCGGCCTTCATCTTCAATGAGGCAAGATCGGAGCCGGAACCGGGCTCCGAGTAGCCCTGACACCACCAATCATCTGCAGCACGAATCCGCGGCAAAAATCTGTTCTGTTGTTCTGTGCTGCCATAGCGCATCAACACCGGCGCCACCATCTTTATCCCGAATGCGAGCTGTGCCGGCGCATCCGCCAGGGCGCATTCGGTTTCGAAAATGTATTGCTGCGTTTTGCTCCAGCCAGTTCCGCCGAATTCCACCGGCCATGCGGGCGCACCCCACCCCTTCGCATGGAGAATTTTCTGCCAGCGAATGGTGTCCTCCCGGACGTGACTATGATCGCCGCGAACGATGCGATCGCGGATGTCGGCTGGCAACTCGGCAGCCAGAAATTGGCGCACCTCGTCGCGGAAAGCGAGTTCTACGGTACTGAAATCAAGATCCATACGAACTCCGTCTCACCAATCAGGACGTTGCGATTTGTGGGTAATAACGAGCCAGCAGCTGTGCGACGCAAGCGGGCTTGTCAGACTGTTCAAGCTCAATGGTCGCCGTCCAATGCGCCTGCATACCGCCAGCGACGGGATCAAGGCGGTCCAACGTCATCCGCGCACGCACACGTTGACCTACCCGAACCGGCGCGGGAAAACGCACTCGGTCCAAGCCGTAGTTGACGCTCATACTGACGCCATCAATGCGCAGGCAGGACTCCGTCAAATGTGGCAGCAGGGACAGTGTCAGGTAACCATGAGCGATGGCTTCTTTGTAAGGCGATTCGCGTTGCGCACGCAGTGGATCGGTGTGAATCCATTGCTGATCGCCGGTGGCATCGGCGAATTTTTGCACGCGCCCCTGATCGATTGTCAGCCAATCACTGCACGCGACTTCCTTGCCAATCCATACTGACAACGCTTCGATATTTTCAATGATTTGCACGGCATCCACCTCAGCGACGTAACGCGTTGACGAGTTGTGTACGCAACTCAGGCTTGGCCGCGAAAGGATCGATGGGGTCGCGTAAGACAACCAGGTTCTCCGCGTTCTGACGAATGCTCTCCAAGGCATGCGGATGCGAAAATACGTAAAAGGCATCGCGCTCAATCGCATCGAACGTCAACTGAGCAATGTGCTCGGCGGTCAGCTTGCCGGAGGTCACCGCTTTGCTGGCCATGGCCTGGGCGACCCATTGCGATGGCGTAGCCGGTGCTTCGTTGGTGAGATTCGAAGGTCGATTGCGCTGCGAATCGTTAATACCGGTTGGCACAAAGTACGGGCACAGCACTGAGCAATGCACCTGATCGGTCACTAACGAAAGATCGTGGAAAAGCGTTTCGCTCAGCGATACCACCGCATGCTTGGAAACGTTATACGCGCCTAGAATGGGTTGATTTACCAAGCCCGCCATCGATGCCGTGTTGATGATGTGGCCGCGGTAGCCGGGATCGGCTTTAGCGGCGGCAAGCATCAGTGGCGTAAATACGCGCACACCGTGGATCACGCCCCACAAGTTCACGCCAAGCGTCCATTGCCAATCGCGTACGCTGCTTTCCCAGACCAAGCCCGACGTGGCGACACCCGCATTGTTGAACACCAGATGGATGTTGCCGAACGCTTCCACGGATGTAGCGGCAAGCGCTTCGATGTGTGCGCCATCAGAAACATCCAGCACGCGAGCAATGACCTGCACGCCCTTAGCTTCGAGCTCGACACGTGTCTGCTCAAGCGCATCGGCCTGGATATCGGCCAACACCAATTTCATGCCGCGGGCCGCGCAGGTACGCGCAAACTCGCGACCAAACCCGGAACCTGCACCGGTAATGATCGCGACCTTGCCCTTAAACTCGTTCATACCGCACTCCAACCGCCATCGACCGCCAGGATTTGTCCGGTGATGTGTTTGCCTGCGTCGGACGCGAACAACAGCGTGGCGCCTTTGAGATCTTCATCATCGCCCAGTCGCTGCAACGGCGAGTTACCGATCAATGCTTCTTCGCCGAGCGTCTTGATCAACACCTGCGACATTTTCGAAGGGAAGAAACCCGGCGCCAATGCATTGACCGTGATGCCGTACCTGCCCCACTCCCCCGCCAACGTGCGGGTGAAATTCACCAACGCGCCCTTGCTGGTGTTGTAGGCAATGGTTTGCATCGCGCCCGGTGCGTTACCGCGCAAGCCGGCGATCGATGCGATATTGAGGATGCGCCCATAGTGCCGCGGAATCATCGATCGCTTGCCGATCTGTTGCGTGAGCAAAAACAAACCGCGGACGTTGAGATTGAATACCTTGTCCCACGCCTCCGCGGGATGATCTTCTGCGGGCGCACCCCAGCTAGCTCCGGCGTTGTTGATCAGGATGTCGATGTGGCCCAACTTTTCCATCGCGGCATCAGCTAGCGCGGCAATATCGGCATCTTTCGAACCATCGGCTGCCACCCAGTCCGCATCGATACCCAGCTTTTGCAGGTGCGTTTGAGCCTGTTGCAGTTCGTCGGCCTTGCGTGCCGAAAGCACCAGCTTTGCGCCATAGCTCCCCAGCGCCTCGGCCATCTGCAAACCGAGGCCGCGCGAACCGCCGGTGACGAGCGCTGTTTTGCCGGTGAGGTCGAAAATATTTTTAACGGGCATGCGTCAGTACTCGGCTGGTGGAATCGGTATCAGTAACAAGCATCACGCATGTCCAGCGTGGTGCTATCCATACTGGCCAGCAGATCAAGTTGTGCGTCAACTTTGGGAAGTTCCCAGCGGAAGAAATAACGCGCGGCACTGCGCTTGCCCTCATGGAAATCGCTATGTACGTTCTCGGCCACGATGGCTTGCTCAAGCCATATCCAGGCAATAGCGATATGACCGAAAGCTTCCAGATAGACGCTTGCATTTGCCAAAGTGAGTTGCGGGTTGCCAGCCGCCCAAACGATGCGCGTCACCTCGGCAAGGCGTCGCATGCGCAGCTGTAACGCCATCGCGAAGGCGGCAAGATTTTCGTAGGCGACCGCCTTCGCAATGGTTATCGACACACGGTCTGCAAACAATTTGAACGCCGCGCCGTCGTGCATCACCGCTTTACGCCCCAGCAAATCAAGCGCCTGGATACCGTGCGTACCTTCATGGATGGGATTGAGCCGGTTATCGCGATAAAATTGCTCAACCTTGTAATCGCGCGTGTAGCCGTACCCCCCATGCACCTGGATGGCAAGATCGTTCGCAGCCAAGCACCACTGCGCCGGCCAGCTCTTGGCAATGGGCGTCAGGATATCGAGCAGCATCGTCAACTTCGCGCATTCGTCCGGGTCGACGGCGACATGCGTTTCGTCGACCAATCGTGCGCAATAAAGGTTGAAAGCGAGTGCACCTTCCACATAAGACTTCTGCGCTAATAACATGCGTTTTACATCCGCGTGCTCAATGATGCGTATCTGAGGGCTGCTGGGATCTTTTCCGTCGATACCGATAGGGCGCCCTTGTGGGCGATTACGCGCGTACTCCAGCGCATGCAGGTAGCCGGTATAACCCAGCGCCACCGCACCAAGGCCAACGCCTATGCGTGCTTCGTTCATCATGTGGAACATGTAAGCCAAGCCGTGGTGCGCTTCGCCTACCAAATAGCCGATGGCGCCACCTCTTCCTTGCGGGCGATGACGTCCGCCCTCGCCGAAATTCAACAAGCAGTTGACCGTGCCGCGATAACCCATCTTGTGATTGATGCCGGCCAGCTGCACGTCGTTGCGCTCACCAAGCGAGCCATCGTCGTTGACGATGTATTTAGGCACCAGCAACAGAGAAATGCCTTTGACGCCTGGAATCAATTTGCCATCCGGGCCAGGAATTTTGGCCAGCACCAGATGCACGATGTTTTCAGACAGCTCGTGGTCGCCGCCGGAAATCCACATCTTGTTGCCGGTCACGCGGTATTGCGGACCGTATTTCGATTCGCGCTCGTAATCGGCGCGAGTGCTGATATCCGACAACGATGAACCCGCCTGCGGTTCGGACAAACACATCGTGCCGAAGTAACGGCCTTCCCATTCCGGTTTGGCAAAGGCGTCGACCTGCGCCTCATTACCGTACGCCAACAATAGATTCGCGTTGCCAATGGTCAGCAAAGGATAAGAACTGGTAGCAACATTCGCGGCATAGAAATAACTCAGCCCCGCCATATTTACCACCATGGGAAGCTGCATGCCGCCCAACGCGTAATCCTGAGTACTGGCGATCAGACCGGCATCGGCGAACGCCTTCAGCGCTGGCTTCACTTCATCAATGATGCGAACGGATTCGCCGTCGAAGTGCGGCTCATGTTGATCGGACTTCTGGTTATGCGGCGCGAACACCTCCGTCGCGATACGCTCGCACGTATCCAAAACGGCGTCGAAAGTTTCGCGACTGTGGTCGGCATAGCGTTCGGCGCGCGTGAGCGCATCCACTTCCAGCCATTCATACAACAGGAATTCAATATCGCGGCGCGAAATCAGCAAGGAGTTCATAGGTAGCTCAAATGATTTCAAACAGACCGGCTGCACCCTGGCCGCCGCCAATGCACATGGTCACGACCGCGTATTTGATGCCACGACGCTTGCCTTCCAGCAACGCGTGTCCCACCAGACGCGCACCGCTGACACCGTACGGGTGACCAACTGCAATCGCGCCGCCGTTTACATTGATGCGCTCGTGCGGAATACCCAGCGTATCCATGCAGTACAACACTTGTACTGCGAAAGCCTCATTCAACTCCCACAGGCCAATGTCGTCGACCTTCAAGCCGGCGCGCTTCAACAACTTCGGCACGGCGAACACCGGGCCGATGCCCATCTCGTCGGGCTCGCAACCGGCAACGGCGAAACCACGGAATATGCCCAATGGTTTGATCCCACGCTGTCCGGCCAGTTTGCTGTCCATCACCACCGCCGCGGAGGCGCCGTCCGAGAACTGACTGGCGTTGCCCGCGGTGATCACGCCGCCGGGAACGGCCGTACGGATTTTGGAAACGCCCTCGTAAGTCGTATCCGCGCGAATGCCTTCGTCAGCCGCCAGAATGACTTCACGTGTCATCAGTTGCCGTGTCTGCGGATCGGCCACGCCGGCCAGGACCGTGATGGGCACGATTTCATCGTTGAATTTTCCTGCAGCCGCCGCGGCCGCGGCACGCCGCTGACTCTCAACGCCGTAGTGGTCTTGGCGCTCACGCAAAATGCCATAGCGCTTTGCGACGTTCTCTGCGGTCTGCAACATCGGCCAATACAGTTCCGGCTTGTGTTGTTGTAGCCAGCCTTCGGTAAACATGTGCTGATTGATCTGGTTCTGCACACACGAAATGCTTTCGACACCACCGGCAACATGAATATCGCCCTCGCCTGCGAGAACGCGTTGCGCCGCCATGGCGATGGATTGCAGACCCGAGGAACAGAAGCGATTCACGGTTGCACCAGGTACCGTCACTGGAAGGCCCGCACGAATCGCGATCTGTCGTGCGATGTTGCTGCCCGTAGCACTTTCGGGCCACGCGCAACCCATCAACACATCCTCGACTTCAGCCGGGTCGATGCCCGCGCGTGCGACCGCGTGTTGTACCACGTGCCCGCCCATGGTCGCGCCATGGGTCATATTGAGGGCGCCCTTCCAACTTTTGGCTAATCCGGTGCGTGCGGTGGAAACGATGACGGCTTCTTTCACTGTGATATCTCGGTCGAATGCGGTTGGATTGAGTCGTTAACTGCGCTGGTGCGGCGGCCGTGGTGCTCAGTCGTTGAACGACTTGCCCGCCTCGGCCAGTTGCACCAGCAATGGTGCCGGTTCCCAGGCTTTTCCTTCGTGGCCTTTCGCATAGCGGCGCATCGCTGCCAGAACGTTGTACAGGCCCACACTGTCGGCATAGAACATCGGGCCGCCGCGCCAGATCGGAAACCCATAACCAGCAAGGTAAACAACGTCGATGTCGGAGGCTTTTGCGGCGATACCTTCCTGCAAAATGTGCGCACCTTCGTTCACCAACGCATACACAAGGCGCTCGACGATTTCTTCATCGCTGATATCGCGACGTTTCACGCCGATATCTTTCGAATGTTGCACGACCATCTCGTTGACTTGTTGCGACGGATACGCGGTGCGGTCGCCGGGCTTGTAGTCGTACCAGCCGGCGCCGGTCTTCTGCCCGTAGCGGCCGAGCTCGCACAGGAGGTCAGCGGTTTTGGAATACTTCATATCGGGTTTTTCGATGGCGCGCCGTTTGCGAATCGCCCAGCCAATGTCGTTGCCAGCCAAGTCGCCCATGCGGAACGGCCCCATGGCGAAACCGAACTTTTCGATGGCGCGATCCACTTGCTGCGGCAGTGCGCCTTCGTCGAGCAGAAATCCGGCTTGGCGCCCGTATTGTTCAATCATGCGATTGCCGATAAAACCATCGCAAACTCCCGAGACCACAGCGGTCTTGCCGATCTTTTTGGAGAGTTGCATGACCGTGGCCAACACGTCTTTGGCAGTTTGCTTTCCGCGCACCACTTCCAACAACTTCATGACGTTGGCGGGACTGAAAAAATGCGTACCCAAAACATCTTGCGGACGCTTGGTGAATGCGGCGATGCGATCGACATCGAGCGTCGATGTGTTGCTGGCGAGGATGGCACCAGGTTTGGCAATCGCATCGAGCTGCGTGAATACCGCTTGCTTGACCTTGTACTCCTCGAACACCGCCTCGATGATCAGATCGGCTTGCTTGAGGTCGTCGTAGGAGAGCGTCGGCGTGATCAAACCCATGCGCCGCTCAACCTGTTCCGCGGTCAACTTGCCTTTCTTCGCGCTGTTCTCATAGTTTTTGCGGATGGTGGCGATGCCGCGGTCCAACGCTTCTTGTTTGGTTTCCAGCAAGGTGACTGGCAAACCGGCGTTGAGGAAGTTCATGGTGATGCCGCCACCCATGGTGCCTGCACCAATCACACCGATGCGATTAATCTCGCGCACGGGAACGTCGGCACCGATGTCGGCGATCTTGCTGGCTGCGCGTTCACCGAAAAAACCGTGCCGCAACGCTTTCGATTCCGGTGTGTTGATCAGCAGGGCGAAGGCTTGGCGCTCGACCTCGATGCCGTTGTCGAAGGGCTGTTTGACCGCAGCCTCGATGGCGTCTACACATTTCAAAGGCGCCGGATAATTAGCCGATGCCGCGGCTACCGCAGTGCGGGCGAAGCCAAGAAAGCCTTCGGCGTTGGTGTGCTTTATTTTCCAATCGCGAACTTTGGGCAACGTACCGGCCGCAGCTGCCTCATGCGCGAACAAGAGTGCTGCATGCAAGGCGTCTTTCTCGACCACGAGATCGAAAAGTTTGGTGTCATCCAGTTTGCCGGCGGCTACCGGCTCGCCAGATACGATCATGTTCAAAGCGACTTCAAGTCCAACCGCACGCGGCAATCGCTGTGTGCCACCTGCTCCAGGAAGAATGCCGAGCTTGACTTCCGGCAGCCCGATCAGTGCGCGTTGGTCGGCTACTCGATAATTCATGCCGAGAGCCAGCTCCAGCCCACCGCCCAACGCCATTCCTTCGATAGCCGCGACGGTCGGTTTCTTGCTTCTCTCGAACGCGGTGATCACCGTATTTAGAATGGGTTCCCTACTCACGTCGGCGGTATTGAACTCACGGATATCCGCACCGCCAGAAAAAGCACGCGCACCACCCGTCACTACGATGGCTTTTACTTGTGCATCGTCGAGCCCTTGCTGCAGCGACTCCATCAGGCCGCGCCGTGTCGACAAGCCCAGGCCGTTTACCGGAGGATTTTGTAGCGTGAGAATCGCAATGCCATCGCGGACTTCGTATTTGACAGACATTTTTATTCCTGTATTTGCGGATTGATCGCTTCAAGGCGATCAGTTCTTAGTGGACGGTAGATCATGGGCAGCCGACCTTTTGTGCAAAGGTCCAGCCCAGCTCGGCCAGTGGTCTCGCATAGCAACCGTATTCGGCCGCGCGCGCGTTGCTGGCGGTTCCGGTTTGCACACGTTTTGCGATGCCTTGCAGAATGGCCGCTATCCGGAACAAGTTGTACGCGAGATAGAAATCCCATTCACCGCGCGCAGTGCGACCACCGCGGCATTCATACGCGTGGGTGTACGCGGCCACACTGGGAATTCCCAAGGCGACCAGATCCAATCCTGCCAATCCGGGCAGCACGCCAGGACGGACATACCAACTCATCACGTGATAGGCGAAATCGGCCATGGGATGACCCAACGTCGACAACTCCCAATCGATCACCGCCAGGATGCGCGGCTCGGTCGGATGAAAAATCACATTATCGATGCGGTAATCACCATGCACCAACGACACCTCGTCGTCGTCGGCAGGAATGTGCGCGGGCAGCCACCCGATCAGGCGATCCATCGCGTGGATCTCGACGGTGCGAGTGGCATGGTATTGCTGAGTCCAGCGCTCGATCTGCCGTGCGAAATAGTTGCCTGGCTTGCCGTAACCGGAAAGTCCCACAGCATTCGGGTCTACCCGATGCAGTGCGCTGATCACACGGTTGAGTTCGTCGTATAACGCGACGCGTTCGACCGGCTCGACTTCGGGAATGGACATATCCCAGAAGATGCGCCCTTCGATGTGATCCATCACATAGAACGCGCGACCGATAATGGATTCGTCTTCGCACAAGCAATACATGCGCGCTACTGGCACGTCGCTACCGGCCAATGCGGATTGCACGCGGAATTCGCGTTCGATGGCATGCGCAGATGGGAGTAATTTCGAACGTGGCGCCGGCTTGGTGCGCAGCACGTAGCGATGCTCGCGCGTTTCAAGCAGATAAGTGGGATTGGATTGTCCACCTTTGAAGCGCGTGATCGAGATCGGTCCGTGGAAGTTCTCAATATGCGCAACCAGATAACTTTCCAGCGCCGCCAGATCGAACGGCAATGGCTGATCACCTGAACGGGTGGCAGCAACACTCATGCGATCGCCCTCACCACACGCCCGCTAACCAGCGTCGGCACTACATCGACGATGTCTTGTTGGCACGCATAGTCCACTTCGTCCTCAAAGGATTGGCTTTGCATGATTTGACCTACGCGCGAGGCAAATAACGCGGTACGCGAGTCGCAGCCTTGATACGCGTGTAACGCTGCGCGCGCCGCGTCAGTCAAGGCGTAGTCACCGATTTTCATCAGATGCGCGACGATATGGCCGGCACCGTGAAAATCCTCCAGATTGAATCGATCAAGCGTCCCCGCGCAGACGATGAGTACCGGGGCTTGCGGGTGCTGTATCGACACGAGCGCCGCTAACGCTTTGCCATTGATCAAGGCGCCGACATAGACATGGGAAGCCTGCGCGACGGCGACGAGCGCTTGCGTGCCATTCATCGTGCAATAGACCATCTCGCTGCCATCCAGAGCATGGTTGGCGCGCGCATGCGCTGCGAGCGCAAGCGGTGTAGCAGGCGCAAAACCGGGAATCATCCGCCCCATATGTTCACCCGCAAGCAAGCAACGCCCCACCTGATCGGCGAGGCGCACGGCGTCCTCGCGATGTCGTGCCGGACGGATGCCAGCGATGCCTTTCGAAAACGCATGCACGATAGTGGTGGTCGCGAACAACACGTCCAGTACTACGACGACTTTGCCTTCAAGTCGGGCCGGGTCGATCTCTTCCCTTTTCAGTAGTACGTGAAGTTTCGGCATGGCTTCTGCTGTGACGACTAACGGCCTCGGCTCGAATTAAGTTTCATATAGCGAAACTTATTTCTACATTTCGAAACACTCTAGCCCACTCACGAGGGCCGTAGCAAGACATCTACTCATGCAAGAAAATGCTGCTTTGCACCGCATAGGCCGGGAATTATGCCGCTTGCGCTGCGCCGGACTCACGTCTACCATCCCTACATAACGGCGAAACATAGTTTCATATAGTGGAACATGGGAGCCGCCCAACGGATAGAGGCATCGATGGACTTTTCCTATTCTCCAAAAGTTGAAGCACTGCGTGCCCAACTGACGCGATTTTTCGACGATGCCATCTACCCGAACGAAGCGCGTTACCTGCAAGAAGTGCAGGCCAATCGCGACGCCGGCAATGCATGGGTGCCAACCCGGGTGATCGAAGAACTGAAGCTTCGCGCCCGCGAACTAGGCTTGTGGAATCTGTTTCTGCCACGGTCACCGCGCGCGCCTCAGGGCTTGTCCAACCTGGAATATGCACCGTTGTGCGAAATCATGGGCCGCGTGCCTTGGGCTGCTGAGGTCTTCAATAGTTCTGCGCCCGACACTGGCAACATGGAAACCATCGAGCGCTATGGCAACGATGCGCAGAAAGATCGCTGGCTAGAGCCGCTGTTGGCCGGAGAAATCCGCTCCGCGTTCCTGATGACGGAGCCGGCGGTGGCTTCGTCCGACGCTACCAACATCCAATGTTCGATCCGCCGGGAAGGCGACGACTACGTCATCAACGGCCGCAAGTGGTTTTCTTCCGGCGCCGGCGACCCGCGCTGCAAGCTATACATCGTCATGGGCAAGACCGACCCGGATGCTGCCAGTCATTTGCAACAGTCGATGATTCTGGTGCCTGCGGATACGCCCGGCATCGAGATACTGCGCCCATTGTCGGTGTTCGGTTACGACGATGCGCCGCACGGACACATGGAAATTGAACTACGCGATGTGCGCGTACCGGCCAGCAACCTGCTGCTTGGCGAAGGCCGCGGCTTCGAGATCGCGCAGGGACGACTAGGGCCCGGCCGCATCCACCACTGCATGCGCACCATCGGCATCGCCGAACGCGCTCTCGAACTGCTGTGCCAACGCGTGCAGTCGCGCGTCGCCTTTGGCAAGCGCATCAGTGATCACACGGTTTGGCACGAGCGCATCGCCGAAGCGCGTTGCATGATCGAGCAGGCGCGTCTGCTGACGCTCAAGGCGGCGTATATGATGGATACCGTTGGCAACAAGGTGGCACGCGCAGAGATCGCGATGATCAAAGTGGTGGCGCCGAATATGGCCTGCCAGGTCATCGACTGGGCGATCCAGGCCCACGGTGGCGCCGGGGTTAGTCAGGATTTCCCTCTGGCCTTTGCCTACGCCGGAATTCGTTCGCTGCGCGTGGCTGATGGACCGGATGAAGTCCATCGCGGCACTATCGCGCGGCTGGAGCTAGCACGCTCTTACGCGCAGACATCTCAATAAGGGTACGCAAGTATGGGAAATCCAAAACGCAAAGCCGATACGTTTCTCCAACCCATCGGAGAAGATCATCCGCAATTCGTCAGCGCGGTGACGCGCGCGTTCTCGATCCTGCGCTGCTTTGAATTCGGCGAGCAGTATCTAGGCAATCAGGACATTGCGCGCCGCACTGGATTACCGAAGCCGACCGTATCGCGAATGACGTTCACGCTATCGGCGCTGGGATATCTCGAATACTCGTCTCCGCTCGAAAAATATTCGTTGGGCCCGGCGATTCTATCGCTGAGCCACGCGTATATGAAGAGTAACGACATCCTGTCGATCGCACGTCCGCTCATGCGCGAACTCGCCGAGTACACCCAGGCAGCCGTGATGCTAGGCACCAGCGACGGTCGACGCATGTTTGTGCTGGAGGTGTGTCAGGGCGACGCCACGTTCCATCTGAAACTCGAACCCGGCGCGCCTGTGCCGCACGGTTCCAGCGCACTGGGGCGCGCCGACCTCGCCGTACGCCCGCAAAAATATTTTGATCAGTACATGGACGACCTGAAACAAGACTGCGATCCGGCCCTTTGGCCCAAGATCCGCGCCGGTATTGTTCAAGCGCGGCAGGACTACGAGAACTACGGCTTCTGCTTTTCGTTGGGCGACTGGAACCCGGATGTCTTCGCTGTCGGCGTGCCGCTGGTGTCGGCCGATCGCAGTCGAATCCTTGCGTTCAACTGCAGCGGGCGCGTTTCGGTGATGACCCGCGAAAAACTCATTCACGACTTCGGCCCGAAGTTGGTGGCGCTCAGGAACACGGTATACGAACTCACCAACGGACGCTTCTGAACCACTCATCTATGACAGGTACACCATGAAAGCCATCGTCTGCGAAGCCTGGGGACCGCCATCATCGCTGCAGTTACGCGACCTGCCCTCGCCTGCTCCCGGGCCGAAACAGGTAGTGGTGCGCACACGGGTAGCCGCGGTGAATTTCCCCGATGCCTTGATCGTTGCCGGAAAGTACCAATTCAAGCCGGAGTTTCCGTTCTCGCCCGGCGGTGAATTGTCCGGAGAGATCATTTCGGTTGGCAGCGAGATCAAACACCTTGCGGTGGGCGACAAAGTCGTAGGCATCACCGCTTACGGTGCCTATGCGCAAGAAGTGTTGGTCGATGCTGTCCATATCGTGCCATTGCCGCACGATATCAGCGACGCGGATTTGGAACTGGCCGGTAGCTTCGTGCTCACTTACGGCACATCGTTACACGCACTGAAGGATCGTGCACAAGCACAGGCCGGTGAAACGTTGTTGGTGCTCGGCGCTGGCGGCGGCGTGGGATTGGCCGCGGTGGAAATTGGCAAACTGCTGGGCATGCGCGTGATCGCGGCGGCATCGTCGGAGGAAAAGTTGAACGCTGCGCGCGAACGTGGCGCCGATGAAACCATCAATTACAGCAGTGAAGAATTGCGCGAACGCATCAAGGCGTTGACCGAGGGTCGCGGCGTCGATGTCGTCTACGATCCCGTCGGTGGCACGCTCACCGAACCGGCTTTGCGCAGTGTCGGTTGGCGCGGTCGCTATCTGGTAGTTGGTTTTGCCACGGGCGATATCCCAAAGATCGCTATCAACTTGCCGCTGCTCAAAGGTAGCTCGCTGGTCGGTGTGTTCTGGGGCGAGTTCGTGCGTCGTGAGCCGGAATTGAATGCCGACAACATGAAGTTATTGTTTGCATGGCTGCAACACCGGAAGATTCATCCGCTTATCTCCAGGCGCTACCCGTTGTCACAAGCATCGCAAGCGCTCGATGCCCTGCTCGCTCGCCAGGCGATTGGCAAGCTGGTCGTGCTGCCACAACAGATCGGCTGATCCAATGAAGAATCTGAGTCATTGGCCACCGGGCTTGCCGCTGCATGTGGAGTTGCCACAGACCTCGTTGTATTACAACCTGGAAGTGTCCGCGACGCGTTATCCAAATCGCAACGCAATCGTCTATTACGACACCACGATCAGCTACGCTGAACTGAAACGGCAAGTCGATACCCTCGCCGGTTTCCTGCAGCAAACGTTTTCGGTTGCAAAGGGCGATCGCATCGCCTTGTACATGCAAAACAGTCCGCAATTCATCATTGCCTTCTACGCCATTTTGGGTAGCGGCGCGGTAGTCGTGCCGGTCAATACGATGAATCTGTTGGACGAAGTGCGCCACATCGTCGCCGACAGCGGCAGCAAGGTTGCGATCTTTGGCCAAGAACTCG
>JAATFF010000058.1 GCA_015655335.1 Lysobacterales bacterium
CCTGTACGGGCAGCACCGAGAGGTCGCGAAGGCTCGGGCAAGCTGGAAGGGCAAGATCGTGATCGACGTGACGAACACTCTCGACGATTTGGGCGGCCTTCCTTCCTCTTCGGTCATAGCCCAGGCGCTGCCCGGCGCCCAATTGGTCAAAGCGTTTAACCATCTGCCTGCCCGCGTCCTCGCGGAAGACCCGGCCATCAACGGCGGACGACGGGTTGTATTCCTGTCGAGCGACGATGAAAGCGCGACCGCGACGGTCGCCGCCCTGGTCGAGCAGCTCGGCTATGCGCCGGTCAGTCTCGGCAAGATCGCGGAAGGCGGTCAGCTCGCGCAGGCGCGGGATGGGATTTGGGGGCCCTTGATCTTCCAGGACCTGTTCAAGAAGGAGCAGTAACGGATTTACGACATTATCCGGCGACGCCAGGCTGGGATTTCACGACGGGCCTTGGCAGTTTCGACATTAGCGCGATCAGCGCGGCGTTGCCGACGCCCCTGTGTGCGCTGCAACGTCGATGACCGGCAAGAAGAAGTGAACGACTAGACCGGGATGCGCGTTGTGCGCATCTCGATCTTTCGTGTGACCAACGCTTCCGCAAAAAATTGGTCCAATGTTTGAATCCCGAGTCAGTGCCGACTCTCACACGTTCAAGCGCGAGCTGGATGCGTTTGAACGGGATTTTCTACCGGCGCTTTGCGCGGAACGAAAGCCAATACCAGCCATGCCGTCAGCGCGATCAAGTCCAACCATGCGAACCAGTCTCCCCATTGCGCATAGAACGTGTGCGTTTCGCGCAGCGGAAGATCGCCCACCAATTCGGCATCGCCAGCTTCGCTGGAAGCTTCCGCCACGACGCGGCCGCGGTCGTCGCTGAGCGTGAGCCGGCCGGCATGCGCCGCGCGCGCGACAGCGAAGCCGCTTTCCACGCCGCGCATGATCGCAATGCGACTGTGGAACCAGCCGTCCACGGTAAAATCCGAAGCAGGCACCAGCAACAGTTGCGCGCGGCGCGCGGCATAAGCGTCTCCAATGTCATGGAAGTCCATGTCCTTGCAGATCGCCAGTCCGATGCGCGGGTCGCCTTGCAGCATGGTGTAGTTGTCGCCCGGTATAAAAGGGTCCATGCCGGGAAGCAAATGGTGTTTGATGTAGGTGGACGGAGACGTGGCGCCAGGTTGAAATACCATCAGCACGTTGCGATGTCCGTTCGGATCGCCGCGGAAGTCAACGCCGGAACCTACGATCAGGTCGCGCTGTTTCGACATTTGAGAAAATGCGGGAATGCTCGTATCCGCGGTGGCGAATGTCCCTTCTGGAGCCAGCACGATATGTGCGCCATCGTTGGCGAGACGACCGAATGCGTCCATGTAACGTGCTTGGAGAGCTTGCCCCTTCGGCTCGCTCAATGCAGCCTGGGTCGGCTTTTGCAGCGATACCAGGCCAATGCGCATCGTTCCGGTCGCCGGAGCCTGAAGTCGCCAGCCGCCATACGCCACAGTGCCGGCCAGCAAAATAGCTGTAAGCACGGCCACCGTGACACGACTGCGTTTGGAAGCGTGCGACATCGCTTGCAACGCGATGGCCGTGGGCACCAGCAGCAACAGAAAACCAATGCCCCAAATGCCAGTTATCGCCGCAATTTGAATGACGGCCAGCGCATCCATCTGCGTGTAGCTGAGATTGGTTAACGTGCCGTGCGGCGAAAGCAGATTAGTGACGTATTCGAGGGCGACCCACATCGTCGGCGCCGCCAATGCGGCGGCCAACGTATGACCGCGCAGCAGCAACCGCCGATACAGCAGCATGCACAGCATCAACATGACGCCCGATACGCTCATCGCATACACATCGAAAAGCCAAGGCAGGCCGATATACGTGTAGAGATAAGTCCAGGCGCTGAGCGAGCCTGCGGTATACGCGACAAAAGCCGACAAGGCGGCCGAGCGCGCTCGAACCCGTGGTGTGAGCCATAGCACGGGTAACGGTGCAAGCCATGTCAGCCACCAATGCGGATATATGCCGCCACCGAACCACCAGCACAGTGCGGAGAGAGCAGTCGCTGCAAACCAAGTCCGCAGCGCTGAATAATCATGCTTTGATGCCATCGAGCAACCTCCTCAAGGATTGCAAGTAGAAGGCGCGAAACTGCGCCTCGTCATAGCTGAAACGTCCGGCGCGATAGAGCGCGATCAAACCGTGCTGATGCGCCCAGATCGTCATCGTGACGTCGTGCGGATCGTCTTGCTTCAACAAGCCTTGGG
The DNA here is from genome assembly GCA_015655335.1 of Lysobacterales bacterium. Classification (GTDB taxonomy): domain Bacteria; phylum Pseudomonadota; class Gammaproteobacteria; order Xanthomonadales; family Rhodanobacteraceae; genus Dyella_B. Next base: position 2,260 of record JAATFF010000058.1, read on the forward strand.
CCATGCCTTCGATCACGGCGTCGAGTGCAACATTGAAGGTGGGCGAAAGGCGCGCATGAAAATCTTCCGGATAACGCCGGGCATCGTCGCGACGCACCGAAAAGGCGTGATCGAATAAATGCGGATGCGTCAGCGCATAGTCCAAATAGGGTTCCATTAACGCGTTCAGCCGCTTGAGCACGTCCCGGCTTCGCGCACGCGATTTCCATTCGTGCGCGACGCTTTGGAAGCTGTCGTCGGAGAGCTTTTTCAGCAGCGCGTCCCGATTGGGAAAATGGCGATAGATCGCCATGGGCGTAATACCCACCGCATCGGCGACGCGGCGCATGGTCACCGCGTCGGCGCCTTCGCGTTCAAACAACGCGTGCGCGGCCTTGAGAATCTTTTCGGCGGTCGTCAGGCGGGCCATGTATACATTGTATACATGATGGCCACAACGCGGCAATGCTTACTAATGACCTAGTCGTGTCGTGTCATAAAGCGGCCGCCGGGAAAAGCAGGCAGCGACTTATCCCTAGGAATGGACTAACAAAATAGTCAATCAACTTTCTAATACAAAAGGGTTATTTAAAAATAGTAAGCGCCATAGTTTGTGCGGATGGAGAACGCCAAAGTTTGTGTGAACCGCACAAACTTTGGCGTTCTGATGGGCAGAACTTCATAGTCCGTGCCTTTTAGAACCTCATAGTTTGTGTGCTTAGTAAGCCGTCCTTCTTAGCGGATGTCTTGAGTCTGATTGGACTAGAGGATCACATTCGAATCGAGTTCTCCCAAGAATTTCCGGCTGGCCGAGACGTCGATACTCTTAACCTACTGCCTTCGATGCAGCGCCGAGGAAGCGCTCGACGATCTCCGGCAGCATCGGATCGACGGGGATCGTGTAGTGGGTGGTGTTCGGCACGATGGCGAGCTCGTTTGCGGGCCGCAGGGAGCCATCGATTCCGGCATCGCGCTGGCCGCCTCCCAACGCCTTCCAGAACTCGACCATGTGTTCGGGCCG
>JAATFF010000031.1 GCA_015655335.1 Lysobacterales bacterium
CGTTACTGCGATCCTTGAAGGTCATCCAGCCGTTGCCGGTTTGCGCCAGCGTGCGCAGCATGCGTGCGTACAGCTCGCGCGCCTTCACCGTTTTCACGGCAAGGCCTTCCGCCTCGGCCTTGTGATAAGCCTGCTCGAACGTCTCACCCCAGCTATCCACGAAGTGCGGCACAACCTTGGGATCGAACAGCGACCAGTCACCATCGTGCTCTACGCGGCGCATGAATTCATCGGGAATCCAGTTGGCTAGGTTGAGGTTGTGCGTGCGGCGTGCTTCATCACCGGTGTTGTCGCGCAGTTCGAGGAACTCCTCGATATCCGCATGCCACGGCTCCAGGTACACGCAGGCCGCGCCTTTGCGCTTGCCGCCCTGATTCACGGCGGCGACCGAGGCGTCCAGCGTCTTCAACCACGGCACGAGACCGTTGGAGTGGCCGTTGGTACCCTTGATCAGCGAACCGCGCGAACGCACGCGCGAATACGCCAGGCCGATACCACCGGCGAATTTGCTGAGCTTGGCGACATCGCCATATTTCTCGTAGATCGATTCCAGCGAATCGGTCGGCGAGTCGAGCAGGAAGCAGGAGCTGAGCTGTTCGTGCGAAGTACCTGCGTTGAACAATGTCGGAGAGCTGGCAATGTATTCCAGCGACGAAAGCAGGCGATACAACTCCAGCGTTTCGCCGATCTCGTTGCCGCCCAGCGCGCAGGCGATACGCATGAAGAAATGCTGCGGCGTCTCGATCACCTTGCGCATGTGCGGATGACGCAGCAGGTAACGGTCATACACTGTGCGCAGCCCGAAATATTCAAAGCGGCGCGTGGCGAGCGGATCGATCGCGTCGTTGAGTTTGCGCGCGTTCGCTGCCACGAAATCGCGCAAGCGCGCGTTGAGAATGCCCAACTCCGCACCGCGTGCGATGGATTGCGAGAAGCTCTGGATTTCTTGGCCGCTCACCTCCTTCTCGATATACGCACCGAGCAGACGTGCGGCCAGCTGACCGTATTCGGGCTCTTCCGCGGTCAGTGCGGCGGCGGTGCGGATGGAAAGCTGATCCAGCTCAAGCGTGGTCGCGCCATCGTACAAACCGCCGATGGTCTTGAGCGCCACGCGCAGCGGATCGACACCATGCAGACCTTCGGCGCTGCGCGTGACGGCGCGCACGATCTTGTTGACGTCGACAATCTCCTGGCCGCCATTGCGCTTGGTGACGCGCATCTGGCCAGGGTTGTGAGGAGGGGTGAGAGCGAAAGGTGTTTCGGTTGTGACAGGCATCGTGACAGGTGTGGTGTAGGTCGACGTTTTGGCGTCGGCGGAAAAAGCGGGCGTGTCCGCGCGGGCGGCGGTGCGCTCGCGCGATTCGGTATCGATAGGCTGCATGTCGGACGCTCCGGGCAACGGAGCCAACCCGTGGCCGGACTCAGGTCCGGTTCGATCGGGACAGGCTCCAAGATTCAACCGCCTGCTCCCGCGCGCAGGGCTGACGTGGCGGTTGCCGCGGGCGGTCGCAGACACGGTGCTGCGCCGCGTCATGCGACACACCTCCCCGCGGAGGCCGTCACCATCGGCATGACACTCCGGTCATGCCGTGTCGGCAGGTCTTCGGACTCACGGACATGGGCCTTGCGACCCGCCTACTCGCCCCGCTTCCCGGTCCCGTAGGACCAGTGCCTGAATGGGCTTTGGTTTCCGCTTACCGCTGCGGGGCAGTTCCGGACTCGCACCGGATTCCCTCAAACCGTCCTCGTACATATATGAGGGCGGCACCGACGGGACACAACATATCGGGGTCAGGGGGTTCGGTCAACCCAATAAATTGTGGATAAGGCGGTGGATAAGCAGTGTGGAGCGAGGCCAGGTGCGGGCTGCGAGACTTTATTGCTTCTCGCGCATGCCAGCAGTGATCGCGTGGACGCATCGGCACGCCAGCCTACCGTATGGAACCTTATGGGATGACAGCTACGACAACCGCCAGCCACATCAAGATCACACCCGCGGCAAACGCCCGGCGTGCCGGAATGATCCGTTCGGCCTCGTCGTCCGACACCGGCGTCGTGATGATCCACACGACCGAACCCAGCGCCGCAAAACTGAGAAATGCCAGGCACACCACGAAGATGTCATGCCAGCGCCAAGGCGTCGGCTCGTGGATACCCCAATAACCCAGGAACGCCATGCCCATGGCGGACATAGTGGCGGAGGCGGAACAAAGTCCGACGACCGAGCCTACGGGTGCGCGCATGTCACTTGTCCCAGGGCTGGTGAACGACCGGCGTTAGCCTACTGCACTCGCTTTGGCCGAAACATCCGGTGCCGTGTCGGCGCCGACGTCATCCATGCGATGTGGACGGCTTGTGCTGCATTCGACTGCGCGGATCGCGAAACGCTACCAACGTTGCAACCAGCCCACACAATGCCGCAAACGACAACCACAACCCCGGTGCCGCTTTGTTGCCGGTGATGTGGATCAGCCATTGCGATATCGCCAGGCTGGAGCCGCCCACGGTGGTCGCCAGGCTATATGCGAGCGAGAAGCCGGTCGTGCGTACGTCGGCCGGCATGATTTCGGTGAGTGTTACCACCAGAGCGCCGTTATAACTGGCGTAGATAAACGACAACCAAAGTTCTACGCCTAGCAACTTGCTGAAATCCGGCGCCGCAACCAGCCAATGCAATACGGGGTATGCGCTCACCCATGCCAATACCGTACACGTGAGCAGCAACGGACGGCGGCCGATGCGGTCGGACAAGGAACCCATCAAGGGCAGCCAGATGAAATTCGACACGCCTACGCACAGCGTCACCACGAACACGTCGAATTGCGATAGTCGCAACACTTCCACGCCGAATGTCGGTGTGTATGCGGTAATCAAATAGAACGACACGGTGGTCATCATCACCAATGCCACACCCAGCAGCACAATGCGGCCATTGGCAAGCATCGAGCGATAGATTTCGCCGATGCCAGGACGGCGGCGTTTGAGAAAGGCTTCGGTTTCTTCGAGCGAGCGCCGAATCAAGAACAAGAACGGCACGATCAGGCAGCCGATCAGGAACGGCACGCGCCAACCCCACGCGGTTATCGCCTCGGGCGGCAACCAGTATTGCAACAACAGGCCCAGCGCCGCCGCGAACACCACGGCGACCTGCTGGCTGGCCGATTGCCACGAACAATAGAAACCGCGATGACCGGGTGTAGCGATCTCCGACAAATACACGGATACGCCGCCTAGCTCGACACCGGCCGAAAAGCCTTGCAGCAGACGTCCGGCCAGTACCAGCAGCGGCGCAAGCACGCCGATGGTGGCGTAGCTGGGCACGGCCGCGACAAGCAGGGTGCCGATGGCCATCAGGCCCAGCGTAAGGATCAGTCCGCGGCGTCGTCCGTGATGATCGATGTACGCGCCCAGCACGATGGCACCCACCGGCCGCATCACGAAGCCTGCAGCAAAGGCGAGCAGCGTCAGTAGCAGTGAGGCGTATGCGCTGTGACTGGGAAAATAGGCTCTTGCGATGGCCGGGGCGTAGTAGCCGTAGACCATGAAGTCGTACATCTCGAGAAAATTGCCCGAGACAACTCGAAAAATCGCCAGCATGTTTTGGCGTCTAGTATTCGCCGCCATTCGGCCCCCAAAAAATGACCCATGTGGCGAAGTCGGCTGAGAAGTTTTCAAACCGGTGCTCCATGCCGGCTTCGACATACATGACGTCGCCGGCTTTAAACGGAACGCGCTCGGCACTCTTTATGAAATCGCCGCTGCCGCGGATGACGATGTAAAGCTCGTCCTGCTTATGCGCAGATTGCGTATCCACGACGCTGGGTGCATAGAGGCCGACTTTCATCGAGCCGTGCCTCAAGCCGTAGTGAAATCGAAGCACATCGGGATGATCGGGAAGTTTCGCCAGGGCATCTTCAAGTCCGAACATCCAGTCGTCAGTGGTCATGACTGTCGTCTCGCGTCTCGATGGTGGCGAGCATGTCCGCAAATTCGCGCGCAAAGCGATGCACGTCACCGGGCCAACGCGCCGACAGATAGTTGCCGTCGCGAATCACGAAAGCCGGTGTGTTATCGGCGTCGCTGTCGCGCACGAGGCCCGACGTCTTGCGTCGATAGTGTGGCGCATCATTCGGCACATCGTGAAAATCGGTCGGATCGGCGAGTGCACGTGTGACTTCCTGTTGCACCGAGATATAGCCGATGGGTTGGCCGGCTTTTTCGCGATACGTGCGGTAGTAGTGCGGATCCCAGAAACGCGTGATGCGCGTAAGCGACCACGCGGATTTTTCCAGTGCCCATGTCAAGCCGGTAGTGCGGCGCCCATAAAGCACCGAGCGGCCACCTGCGCGATGGCTGCGCGCAACAAGCAACACGCCGTGGCAGATCGCAGCGACGGGTTTATCGGCCGCGAAGAAGGCCGCGACCAAGCGCTTCAGTTCATTGCTCTCCAAATACGCATGCATGCCTCGTGCGCAATGGCCGCCGGGCAGCAACAAGCCATCGAACGTTGCAACATCGATGGCATCCCAGCGTAGCGGTGTGCGAAATGCTTTGTCCTGCACGAGCAGTTCATGATCGCGGCGTGCGTCGCGGTTGGCGCGCAAGAGCAATCCAAATAGCGGAAGTCGACGCAAGCCCGGTATCCAACCCCAGAGGTCGAGTCCCTTACCGCTTAGCATGATCGGATCGGCGGCTGCGATGCCGCCGTCCGGCGTGGCGAACACGACGCTATGTTTCGCTTGCGTCAGCACGCGCCACGGCACAGCCACTTCGCTGGGGTCGTAGTCGGTATGTGGCAGGGGAATCAGCACAGTCGCCATGCGTGGGGACTTACATGCTTACGTCGATCTCAATCGGATAGTTGACGGAGTCGGGTAGCTTCGGTGGCGCCGGAAATGTCCATGTCGAGAACTGCCCGGCCAGGCATTTGGCGATAGGCGTAGGTGCGCGCACTTCCACGTTGAGGGGATGGCCGTCGGGCGAAATGTCGGCAACGAGCGTAAACGGCGACTTGTCCGCCGGCATATTGCTCGCGATGCAGCCTTTGAGCGCATCCGTCATCGGGTCGCCGGTCTTGGTCCAAAACTGCTTCTGATAAGCCGGCCCGGTGGCACTTGCCTCCATCATCTTGCTGCGCGTCACGCGCGCCATGAATGTATCGCTCGGCGTGGCTGGCGCCGCGCCGGCCAGAAATGCAAAGGCAACCACGGTAAGCATGCTGGCTCCTGGGCCGGGGATCGGGATGGACACGGTACCAGTTTGCGCCTGCGCTGGTGAAGCAGGTACCTCGGCTGGTTCCGTGGCTAATCCGCGCGATGCGGCAACGCCAGATATTCCTCGCTCTGCATTTCGATCAGTCGCGATTCGGTGCGGCCGAATTCGGCGCGTAGACGCTCGCCATCGTAAAGGTCGGTGATCGGGGCGGCGGCGGAGAGGATCAGCTTGACGTGTCGATCGTAAAACTCGTCGACCAGTTGCACGAAGCGCTTGGCGGGATCTTCGCTGTAGATCGTGAATTGCGGCACGTTGGAAATGATGATCGCCGGGCCTGCCTTGGCGAGTGCGATGTAATCGGCCACAGCACGCGGGCCTTCGCATAATGCGGTGAAGTCGAACCAAAGAATATTGTCGGCGCGTTTGCGCACGGGGATCGAGCGATCGTTGATGATCATCTCGCCGACGACGATATCGCCCTGCGCTTGGCTGGAAAAAATGCGCGCGAGGGCGCGCTCGGCTTCGGCGCCGGGCGGGGTGTGATAAACCGGTGCGTGCGTCAGCGCGCGCAGGCGCCAATCGTGCGCGGAGATCATTTCGACCACGTGGCACTGCGCTTCGATCGCGGCGATGGCCGGCAGGAAGCGCGCGCGTTGCAAGCCGTCTTTGTAGAGATTCGCAGGCGCCGTGTTCGACGTGGTAACGAGCGTGACGCCGCGTGCGAACAAGGCTTCGAACAGATTGGCCAGGATCATCGCGTCGCCGATGTCGTTGACCAGAAATTCGTCCAGGCACAGCACACGGCAACGTGTCGCGATATTCGCAGCGACTTCGATCAGCGGATCCTGGCGTTCGCCCAGATCGCGCAATTGCTCGTGCACTTCGCCCATGAAGCGGTGGAAGTGACGACGCAACGCCACGCCGTGCGGCAGGCTGGCTGCGAACAGATCCATGAGAAATGTCTTGCCGCGGCCGACGCTGCCCCACAGGTAAAGGCCGGGCACGGCGGCGCGTTCTTCCGCGCCGAGCAGCGATTTCAGGCGGCCGAACAGGCTGCCGTTGCCTTCGACGGTGGCGCAAAGTGCCGCGTGCATGCGATCCAATTCCGGCAGCACGGCCAGCTGTGCGGGATCGGACGTCCAGCGATGCGCGGCGACGCCTTCCTGGTAACGCGCGCTGGGCGCGCCGGGTGAGATATCGGGCATGACGTATCTGATTAGTCGCGGGACGGCGGCAGCCAGTCCTGTATCGCGTGTTTGACTGCGCCGCGCAGATCCATCAGGCGGCGGTGGAAGAAGTGGCCGGTTTCGGGCATGCGAATCAGTTCGGGCGGTTGCTCGAGACCGTCAATCCAGTCGAATACGGCTTGCGGCTCGACGACTTCGTCCTCTTCGCCCATCACCACTAGCCACGGGCAAGTGGGCAACGCCAATGCTTCGAGAGACCAGCGCCCCACGGGCGGTGCGATGCTGATCAGCGCATCAGCCTTCAGCGCGACGGCGCTGCGCAGCGTGACGTAGCTGCCAAAAGAAAAACCGGCCAGCCACAAGGCGTCGTCCGGGCGCATCTTGCGGACCCATCTGACGACTGCGGCGAGATCGTCGCTTTCGCCGATGCCATTGTCGTAGGTGCCTGCCGATTCGCCGGCGCTGCGGAAATTGAAGCGCAAGGTATCCAGGCCCGATTCGCGCAGGCTGCGCTCGAGCATGGTCACCACTTTATTGCGCATGGTGCCGCCATCTTTCGAGTTGGGATGGCAGATCACGGCGATGCCACGGCGTGCGCCGGGACGTTGGGCGCTGTCGCTCATGGCTTCGAGCAGGCCGGCCGGACCGTGCAGCGTGAACTCGGTGGGTTCGTCCGGAAAACCGGATGGCTCGGGGAGGAGGGCGGATGTCATGACGCCAATAATAGCCGGCTGATGGGCCACAGGTTTTTTGTTCGTCATCCCAGCCTACGCCGGGATGACGACATAAAAACAACAACGCCGCCCGAAGGCGGCGTTGCGAGGATGCTGCTAAACCTGAATTACTTCGCCTGATCGACCATCCAGGTCACCGCGGCCTTGACCTGTGCATCGGACAGGGCCGGGTTGTTGCCCTTGGGCGGCATCGTGTTGCCGTCGGGGCCGTGATAACCCTCGATGGCGTGCTGAATCAGCGTACTCAGGCCTTCGGCAATGCGCGGAGCCCACATGGCTTTGTCGCCGAGCTTGGGCGCGCCAAGCACGCCAGCCGTGTGGCAGCCGGTGCAAACGCCATTGAAGATGGTCTTGCCGTCGGTGCTGCCGCCGAAGGCGACTTGCGCGGCGGCTGCTTTGGCGGCGGCCTCCTGGGCGGCCTCCATCGCGGCGCGGCCCGTATTGCCGGCGTACACGGCACCGTTCGGTGCGAGGCTGGCAGCAAGTTGGTGCGCGACGTTCGGATCGACTTCCTTCGGCTCGTGCTCGTAGATCGTCCAGGCGGTGAAGATCAGAACCAGGGTCAGCACGCCGAGTCCGGCGATAAGCAACGAGAACTGACGCAGGAAACTCTGGTCGGATTTGCTCATGGAACCGCTCACGCAAGTACTCCAGTCATCAAATGAATAATCTGGAAAGCCACCACGGCCGCCGTGGCATGCCCCGCCGCCCCTGGGCGACCATGCTGCGAAGGTAACGAACCTGGCGCAGGCACAACAAGCCCCGGAGTATAGACGAAGCCTGCGGCAAGTTTGAGGGGCACCCCGCAGGTTCGCGTGGTCGGTGCCCGCAGCGGTTTGCGCGCTGCTAAATCGGGAACGTGCCTACCCGCGTTGCAGGCACACAGTCACGCTTGGCTGCTACGCTTGGGAATCATGGACCCTGCCATCGGTCATGCGGCACCTGTGTCAACCGGCATTGTCCAATCTCGTTGAGCAACCCCTATGCTTGTTTCCAAGGTCTAGGGCAGGTGCATTGTTCGCACCGGTGGGGTCGGGTGGCCTTACCGTTTAATCCAGGAGTTTCACATGTCGCGTTTTTGGAAGATCGCGTTGATCGTGATCGCCGTGCTCGTGGTGGGTGGGGTCGCATTCCGCTTGCTGCATAAACCTGAAGAAGCGGGCGCCGGCCATCACCGCCGGGGCGGTAGTGCGCAGTCGGGTCAGGCTGATCAAGGGCAGAACCAGGCCGGTGGTAACGGGCAAGATAATGCGCCGGTACCGGTTACCGTCGAGCCCACCGCCAAGCAGAGCGTGCCGGTCTACCTGACCGCGCTGGGCACCGTGACCGCGCTCAACAACGTCACGATCAATCCGCAGGTCGCCGGTCAGATGTGGACCATCAATTTCAAGGAAGGCCAAGCGGTCAAGAAGGGCGATGTGATTGCCCAGATCGACCCGCGCACCTTCCAGGCCGCCTACGACCAGGCCGCGGCCAAGCAGAAACAGGACGAAGCGTCGCTGGCGACGGCGATAAGCACCCTGGACCGTAACCAGAAGCTGGTCGCCAACGGTTATGTCGCCGCGCTGGACATGGACACCTTCCGCAACAATGTCGCCCAGCTCAGGGCCACCGTTGTCGCCGACGAAGCAAGCGCGCGCTCGGCCAAGGTGCAGTTGGACTTCACCAAGATCATCTCGCCGATCGATGGCGTGGCCGGCATTCGCAATGTGGATCCGGGCAACGTGGTCACCACCACGACGTCGATCGTCACGTTGACGCAGATCCAGCCGATCTACGTGATCTTCAACCTGCCCGAGCAGAATCTGGAGACCGTGCGCGACGCATTCCAGAACGGTGCCAACAAACTGGACGTCATCGCGCTGGATCGCAGCGATGCGCATCCGCTCGATACCACCGGCTTCCTGCAAGTGGTCGACAACCAGATCGACACCAGCACCGGTACCTTCAAGCTGCGCGCGGAGTTCAACAATCCCAAGAGCACGCTGTGGCCGGGCCAGTTCGTCAACGTGCAATTGCGCGTGCGCACCGTGGCCGGTGGCTTGGTGATTCCCGCACAAGCGGTGCAGCGCGGTCCCGACGGCGATTTCGTCTACAAGCTGCAGTCAGACCAGACCGTGGCCATGCAGCCCGTGACCGTTGCCGGCGAAGTGGGCGACAGTCACGTGATGGTGACCTCCGGCCTGGCCGAAGGCGATCAGGTGGTGACTGAAGGCCAGTTCCGCTTGAAGCCGGGCAGCAAGGTGCAGGCGCTCAAGCCGGGTGAGGTTCCGCCGGCACCGACCGCTTCGGATGCGGATAAGAAGAAAGGGAAGCAGGGCGGTGGTCGCCGTGGTTCCAACTCCTGATCGGCATGTTCTATGGGCAACGCGCCGAGTGATATCCGGCGCGTTGCGCAAAACCGCTCTAACGGCTTGCCACTCTTTTTCACCGACGGTCACCCGCGACCGCACCTAACTGACGGTTCCGACGACCCATGGGATTCTCGACGCTCTTCATCCGCCGGCCCATCGCCACCGCCCTCCTGATGGTGGCGGTGCTTCTGCTCGGCGTGCTCGGTTATCGCGAACTGCCGGTGTCGGCGCTGCCTGAGATCGAAGCGCCTAGCTTGGTCGTCACCACGCAGTACCCGGGCGCCAGTGCTTCCACCATGGCCTCGCTGGTGACCACGCCACTGGAACGCAACCTGGGCCAGATTTCCGGCCTGGACATGATGACGTCGGATTCGTCCGCAGGCCTCTCGACCATCGTGCTGCAGTTCAATATGGACCGCGATATCGACATCGCGGCGCAGGACGTGCAGGCGGCGATCAACCAGGCGCGCGGCACGTTGCCCAGCACGTTGCCGTATCCGCCGGTCTACAACCGCGTGAACCCGGCCGATGCGCCAATCATGACGTTGATGCTCACCTCCGACAGCCGCCAGCTGCGCGACGTGAACGATCTGGCCGACTCGATCCTCGCGCAGAAGCTCTCGCAAGTGCAGGGCGTAGGCCTGGTGTCGATCGCCGGCAACGTGCGTCCGGCCGTGCGTATCCAGGTGAATCCGGCGCAGTTGGCCAACCTCGGCCTGACCATGGAAGACGTGCGCAATGCGCTGACCGAAGCCAACGTCAACGCGCCCAAGGGCACGCTCAACGGCGCCACGCAGTCGTACACCATTTCGACCAACGATCAGTTGGCGACGGCGGCCGAATACAAGAACACCATCATTTCGTACAACAGCACCAAGAACGCTCCCGTTCGCCTGGAGGACGTCGCGAAGGTGGTCGATGGTGTCGAGAACGACCAGCTCGCCGCGTGGGCCAATGGCAAGCCGGCGGTGTTGCTCGATATCCGCCGCCAGCCGGGCGCGAACATCGTGCAGACGGTGACGAAGATCCGCCAGATCCTGCCGCAGCTGCGCAGCGTGCTGCCGGCCGACGTGCATCTGGATATCTTCGCCGACCGCACCATCACCATCCGCGCCTCGGTAGAAGACGTGCAATTCACGTTGCTGCTGACCATCGCGCTGGTGGTGGCGGTGATCTTCGTGTTCCTGCGCCGCCTGTGGGCCACGATCATTCCGTCGGTGGCGGTGCCGTTGTCGCTGCTCGGCACGTTCGGCGTGATGTCGTTCGCCGGCATGTCGCTGGACAATCTCTCGCTGATGGCGCTTACCGTCGCCACCGGTTTCGTGGTGGACGATGCGATCGTGATGATCGAAAACATCGTGCGCTACATCGAACAAGGCAAGGACGGCAAGGAAGCGGCGGAAATCGGTGCGAAGGAAATCGGCTTCACCGTGCTGTCGTTGACCGTCTCGCTGATCGCGGTGTTCCTGCCGCTGCTGCTGATGCCCGGTGTCACCGGTCGCCTGTTCCACGAGTTCGCTTGGGTGCTCGCCACCGCCGTCGTCATTTCGATGCTGGTGTCGCTGACGCTTACGCCGATGATGTGCGCCTACCTGCTCAAGCCCGATGCGCTGCCGGAAGGCGACGACGCGCATGAGCGCCACGCCGCGGCCGGCAAGCGCACCGTTTGGGGCCGCACGGTCGGTGTGTACGAAAGCTCGCTGGACTGGGTGCTCGATCACCAGCGCCTGATGATCGTGGTTGCCTTCGTGGCCATCGCGGTCACGATCTTCCTCTACATCGTGATCCCGAAAGGCCTGCTGCCCGAGCAGGACACCGGCATGATCACCGGCGTGGTGCAGGCCGACCAGAACGTCGCGTTCCCGCAGATGGAACAGCGCACCAAGGCGGTGGCCGATGCCTTGCAGAAAGATCCCAACGTGGCAGGCGTGGCGGCTTTCATCGGCGCCGGCTCGATCAATCCCACGCTCAACCAAGGCCAGCTCAGCATCGTGCTGAAGGATCGCGGCAAGCGCGCGAGCCTGGATGATGTGGTGGCGAGCCTGCAGAACGCGGCGGTGAATATTCCGGGCGTGGCGCTGTATCTCAAACCCGTGCAGGACGTGACGCTGGATACGCGCGTCGCCGCCACCGAATACCAATACTCCATGTCCGACGTAAATGCGGACGAGCTGGCCAAGTACGCCACGCAGATGACGCAGGCGATGCGCCTGCGTCCCGAACTGGCCGACGTGGACAACAACCTGGCCAACCAGGGCAACGCACTCAAGCTCACTATCGATCGCGATAAAGCCAGCACGCTGGGCGTGCCGGTGCAGACCATCGACGACACGCTGTACGACTCGTTCGGCCAGCGTCAGATCTCCACCATCTTCACCCAGTTGAATCAGTATCGCGTGGTGCTGGAAGTGGAGCCGCAGTTCCGCAGCAGCACGTCGCTGCTCAATCAGCTGACGGTGAAGAGCAACGGCAGTGGTGCGTTGACGGGCAGCAATGCCACCACGTTCGGTCAGGCATCGTCGAGCAACTCGTCCACCACCACCGGCATTGCGGTCGCCAACACTGGCATCATCCTGGGCACGGGCGGCACCATTCCCCTGGCCTCGCTGGTCAGCGCCGAGACGACCAATGCGCCATTGGTGATCAGCCATCAACAGCAGCTGCCGGCGGTGACGATTTCGTTCAACCTGGCGCCGGGCTACTCGCTGTCCGAAGCGGTGGATGGCATCGCCAAAGTCGAGAAGCAGCTCAACTTGCCGCCGCAGGTGCGCGGACAATTCATCGGCAAGGCGGCAGAGTTCTCGTCCTCGCTGAGCAACGAAGCATTGCTGCTGCTCGCGTCGATCATCGTGATCTACATCGTGTTGGGTGTGTTGTACGAAAGCTACATCCATCCGATCACGATCATTTCCACGTTGCCGCCAGCCGGCGTGGGCGCCTTGCTCGCGCTGATCCTGTGCAACATGAGCCTGTCGGTCGATGGCATCGTGGGCATCGTGTTGCTGATCGGTATCGTGAAAAAGAACGCGATCATGATGATCGACTTCGCGATCGAAGCGCAGCGCACTGGCATGAAGCCGCGCGAGGCCATTCATCGCGCCTGTCTGCTGCGCTTCCGCCCGATCATGATGACCACCGCGGCGGCCATGCTCGGCGCGTTGCCGCTGGCCTTGGGTAACGGCATCGGCGCCGAGCTGCGGCGTCCGCTGGGTGTATCGATCGTGGGCGGACTGCTGCTGTCGCAGTTGGTGACGCTGTACACCACGCCGGTGATCTACCTGTATATGGAACGGTTCTCGGACTGGTTGCAAGAGCGCAGGGAACGCCGCGCGTTGCGGCATGCGCAGCGGACGGCCTAAACGAAGGCGAAAAGGCAGGGACGAAAGCCGGCAGAAACGCCATTGCCGCCTTTCGTTCCCGGTTCCCTAGTACGCTCAACCTTTCCGCCTCTCGCACGTTGACATTGGCATGAATATCTCCGGCCCCTTTATCCGTCGCCCAATCGGCACTTCATTGCTGGCGATGGGGGTCTTCGCGATCGGCGTCATCTGTTATTCGCTGCTGGGTGTTTCGGCGCTGCCGGATATGCAGTTCCCGGTGATCTTCGTCTCGGCCAGCCAGGCGGGCGCCAGCGCCGACAACATGGCGGCGACGGTGGCCGCGCCACTGGAGCGCCATCTGGGCCAGGTGCCGGGCATCGACACCATGCGCTCTTCCAGTTCGCTGGGCAGCACGCAAATATTTCTGATGTTCGACGCCGGGCGAAACATCGACGATGCCGCGCGCGATGTGCAGGCGGCCATCAATGCGGCGCAGCCGGATCTGCCTACGGGCCTCAACAGTCCGCCGAGCTACGAGAAGGCCAATCCGAACGACGATCCGATCATCGCGTTCGCGCTGACGTCCGATACGCAATCGGCACGCGATCTCTACGATGTGGCCGACTCGCTGCTCGCGCAGCGCTTGCGTCAGCTCACCGGCGTGTCGGAAGTGGACATCCTCGGTGCGGCCACACCGGCGGTGCGCGTGGATGTGAATGTGCGTGCGCTCAATGCCATGGGCATTTCGCCGGATCAGCTACGCAACGCGCTTACTGCCGCGAATGTTTTCGAGCCGCAGGGTTTCTTGTCCGATGGCAAGACCATGATGGCGGTGCAGGCCAACGATTCGCTGCACACGGCGGCCGACTTCGCCAACCTGGTGATTTCCACCAACGGCAAGGGCGTGCCGGTGCGCCTGAAGGACATCGCCAACGTCTACGACGGCCAACAGGATGCGTATCAAGCCGCTTGGTTCCAGGGCAAGCCGGCGATCCTGATGTATGTCTACAAACAATCGAACGCCAACATCATCGGCACCGTCGATCGCGTGAAAGCGGAAGTGCCGCTGCTGCGGAGCTTCCTGCATCCGGGCACGAACTTGACGTCGTATTTCGACGACACGCCGACCATCCGCGCGTCGCTGCATGAAGTCCAGGCGACTTTGTTGATCAGCCTGGCGATGGTCGTGCTGGTGATGGCGCTGTTCCTGCGCCGGTGGGCGCCGACCCTGATTGCGGCGGCAGCGGTGCCGCTGTCGTTGGCGGGCGCAGCGGTCGTCATGTACGCGCTCGGTTTCACGTTGAACAACCTCACCCTGCTGGCGCTGGTGATCGCGATCGGTTTCGTAGTGGACGATGCGATCGTGGTGATCGAAAACATCATCCGCCATATCGATCAGGGCATGAGCCGCATGGATGCCGCGCTGGCCGGCGCGCGCGAGATCGGTTTCACCATCGTTTCGATTACCGCCTCGCTGGTCGCCGTGTTTATCCCGCTGCTATTCATGGGCGGCATCACCGGTATGTTCTTCAAGGAATTCACGCTGACACTGGTGGCGGCGATCGTGATTTCCGCGCTGGTGTCGTTGACGCTCACGTCATCGTTGTGCGGGCATTTCATGAGCGGGCACAACGAACCGGAGAAGCCGTCCAAACTGGGGCACGCGTTGGACCGGTTCCATGCAGGCATGCTCAAGTTCTACCAGACGTCGCTGGATTTTTCCCTCAAGCACGAGCTGCTGTTCTCGCTGACGCCATTGATACTGATCGGCCTGACAGTGGCGATCGCCATGTCGGGACAGATCAAGACGAGCCTGTTTCCCGCGCAGGACACCGGCCTGATTCGTGGCCGCGCCACGTCGGGTGCGACGGTATCGTTCCAGGACTCGGTCAGCCGTCAGCAACGCCTGATCAACATGTTGCTGCGCGATCGCGACGTTGCGGTCGTCGGTTCGCGTCTTGGCAGCAGTCGACAGGGCTCCAGCGGCAGCTTCGATATCCAGCTCAAAACCCACGCCGAGGGTCGCAAGGACGATACCTTGGCCGCCTTGGCACGACTTAGCGCCAAGGCGGCCAAGTATCCGGATCTCAACGTTCGCTTGCGTGCGATCCAGGATCTGCCGAGTTTCGGCGGCGGTGGCACCAATCAAGGCGCGCAGTACCAGATATCGCTGCAAGGCAACGACACCGCCCAGCTGCAGGAATGGCTGCCCAAGCTGGTGGATGAGCTACGAAAAAATCCCAAGCTGCGTGATGTGGGCAGCGATCTGGATGACGCCGGCCTGCAGCAGAACATCATGATCGATCGCGACAAAGCGGCGCGCCTTGGCGTCAATGTCGGCACGATCGACTCGGTGATCTACGACTCGTTCGGCCAGCGTCAGGTCAGCAATATTTACTCCGACCTCAATCAATACAAAGTCGTGGTCAATGCGCTGCCGGGACAGACCACTACGCCCAAGTCCATCGACCAGGTTCTTGTGCCTTCTTCCAATGGCACGATGGTGCGGTTGTCCACGTTTGCGCATCAGGTGCCGGGCCTGGCACCGACGCAGGTGTCGCATATGAACCAGTACACCACCATGGACTTGAGCTTCAATCTCGCACCGGGCTCGAGCATGGGCGAGGCGCTGCAGATCGTGCAGACGACCGCCAACAACATGCGCATGCCCGGCGACATCAAGCTCAATGTGGGCGGCGATTTTCGCCGCTTCCAGCAATCGCAGAGCGGCATGCTGTGGTTGGTGTTCGGCGCGATCGTCACGGTCTATATCGTGCTCGGCATTTTGTACGAGAGCCTGATTCATCCCGTCACCATTCTCTCGACGTTGCCGGCCGCCGGCGTCGGTGCGTTGCTCGCGCTCTGGGTGACGAATACCGAGTTGTCGATCATCGCTCAGATCGCGCTGGTGCTATTGATCGGCATCGTGAAGAAAAACGCGATCATGATGATCGACTTCGCACTCGTCGCTCAACGCGAGCACGGCAAGTCGCCGCTGGAGGCGGCACGCGAAGCCAGTCTGGTGCGTTTCCGCCCGATCATGATGACGACGATGGTGGCGATCCTTGCCGCGCTGCCGATCGCCATCGGCTTGGGCGAAGGTTCGGATCTGCGTCGCCCGCTGGGTATTGCGCTGATCGGCGGCTTGCTGATTTCGCAGAGCTTGACGCTGCTCAGCACGCCAGCGCTCTACGTCATCTTCTCCTGCCTGAGCGAACGCTGGGCGGCGTGGCGCCACCGCCATCGCACGGGCAGTGCGGTGCAAGCTAGCTAAACGGTTCCCGGCCTCGATGTTTCATAGTGCGAAAGGACGGTTCACGGACCATCCCAACGCTCAAATGCGCGTCGCCATTTCGATATGCAGCAGATCGCCGCAAATCTCGCGCAGGCGCGTCAGAAGAATATGGCGATGCGCGCCAATCTCAGTCGGAATCCGTCCGATGCCGTGCAATTCGGCGCAGCGCAGTGCGGCCTGATAAGCGAGCAACGGGCCGGGCACTTCCGAGCGGCGCTGAGCATCGCCTTGCCATAGCACGGCCACCCAACCCTCTTCGCGATCGGCGCTCGATTCGTCCACCGGCATGAGCAACGTGCCGTCCATCAGCGACAAAGCACAGTCGTGACCGTCGGCAAATTGAAAGGTGTACAGCGGCATCAGCTCGGCGATGAAATCGACGATGCGTTGACTCAATCCGTTCATGCATCTCCCCATGGCATGCACAGCTGCAGGATAGTAACCGGATATGGAGCTGCGAACGTCATCGAAGGGGCCAAGGCGTCCAAAGAGGCGACCGGGGCAGGTGACGATCGACGCCGTGCGGACGTGCTGCATCACCGTATCGGGCACGCCCTGCAGCTTCGATACTTGTCCGTACCTCCTGCCGGGAGAGGATCGGGCAATACTTTCATCGGTTTGCGCATCGGTTGACGCTTGGATTTCGCCGGCCCACCCCAAGGTTTCGCCCACTTGCCGCGTTCGCGGCGGCGAACGCAGAGATGTACGTTGAAAACCCCGCCCCGAAAATCCGGCCGACGCTTTCCCCTATCCGCCGAAAACGCGACAATGGGAAGCTTTCGCGGATTCGGGCTACCTTCCTTGCCGACTTCCGACGATCCCGGCGCCACACGTGCCGAGCGCGTCGCACGGTTACGGGCTCCCATCGGAGCGGCTGCCTATTCCCACCTTGAATTGCCGTAGCAACAGAGGCCCACGCAAACCATGTCCCACACGCCCAAGATCATCTACACGCTGACGGATGAAGCCCCTTATCTCGCCACGCAGTCCCTGTTGCCGATCATCAAAGCCTATACCGGCACGGCCAGCATCACGGTGGAAACGCGCGATATTTCCCTGGCCGGCCGCATCCTTGCGCAGTTTCCGGACATCCTGAAAGACGATCAGAAGATTTCCGACGATCTGACCGAGCTGGGTGAGCTGGCGACCACGCCGGATGCCAATATCATCAAGCTGCCCAACATCAGCGCATCGATGCCGCAGCTCAAGGCCGCGATCAAGGAACTGCAGAGTCAGGGTTATCCACTGCCGGACTATCCCGAAGAGCCGAAGGACGGAAGCGACGGGAAAGTCCGCACGCGCTACGGCAAGGTGAAGGGCA
>JAATFF010000050.1 GCA_015655335.1 Lysobacterales bacterium
CCCTAAGAGCCTGTTCACGATCTTCGTAGCAAGAGGGCCAGGAAGGCCAAATGGATGAACTGCAAGCTGGTGTTGAGCTTGCGCTCGCAGTTCTTCCATAGGCGCCGGTTTTTCTCCAGCCAAGCGAAGCTGCGTTCGACGATCCATCGCTGGGGCATCACCTTGAACGTGTGCAGTTCGCTGCGCTTGGCGATCTGCACCGTGACGTGCTCGCCCAAGACATCCTTGACCCCTTGGGCGAACGGTTGGCCGACCTAACCGCTATCGGCCAACACACCTTGCACTCTGCCCAGATGAGCTTGGCAACGTTCAAATGCCTGCAGGGCACCCTTGCGATCCGTCACTTCCGCCGTTGTGACCGCCACGGCATGCGGCAGTCCCTGCGTATCCACGGCAATGTGTCGCTTGATCCCTGACACCTTCTTGCCCGCGTCATAGCCTTTTTGACCGGCCGTGTCCGCGTTCTTCACGCTCTGCGCGTCCACGATCAAGAACCTGCTGCAGGCGTTGCGCCCCTGTCTCTCGCGGGCCGCGCCAACCTGATTTTTTGAGCGCCCGCTCCAGCAGGCTCACTCCTTCATCATCCGGTTCGCTCCATTTGGCAAAGTACGCATGTACCGTGCGCCACTTGGGGAAATCGCTGGGCAAAGCTCGCCACTGGCAGCCCGTGCGCAACAGATACAGCATCGCGCACCACACCTCGTACAAGTCTACTGTGCGCGGCTTGGTTCGCTTGCGCGCCTGTTCCAGCAGCGGCCTTATCTGTTCGAACCGATCGCGGCTCATGTCACTGGGATACCTCTTCTTTCGCATCCGCACATTGTCCAACTATTCAATAAGATCGTGAACAGGCTCTTACGGCCGGTCTACCGGCCGTAAGGCATGAGCTGCCGAAAGGCAAATCTGAAGGACAAGATGCAGCTTGCCGCCAGACACCTTCCGCCGCGTCATGCCCTAGGCATAGACTGCGGCAACCGGTACCACCGCCGGTCATAACTTCAGGAGGAAGCATCATGTCCATGCGTATCAGCCTGCTCGCCGCCAGCGCCGTTCTTGCCCTTGCCACCACCGCCGCCTTCGCCGCACCGCAGAGCTCATCCACCAGCACGGCGCATTCCACCAAGTTGGGCCAGTGCAGCCATGCGAACGCCGGCAAGACCGGCGCGGACTACAAGAGCGCCGTCAGCACCTGCATGAAGGGCGACACCAGCGCTCCCCCCGCAGCCAGCACAAAAAAGACCTCGCAGCAGAAGATGGCCGATTGCAGCCATGCCGCGAAAGGCAAGACCGGCGCCGACTACAAGAGCGCCGTTAGCACCTGCATGAAGGGCCCCTGATTCAACCACCCATTCCGAGGCTCCAGGGCGTCGCCATGTTGGCGGCGCCCTTTTCGTTTGCGGCTATCCTTGCTTTCCATCTCACCCGCCTTCATGCCGCATGAAAATCGTCGAAGTCCGCCATCCCCTGATCCAGCACAAGCTCGGCCTGATGCGGCGCGCTGGCATCAGTACCAAGGAATTTCGCGAGCTCGCCTCCGAGGTCGGTTCGCTGCTGACCTATGAGGCCACCAAGGATCTGGAAACCATCGATGCACAAATCGAAGGTTGGGCCGGACCGGTGCGCGTGCAGCAGATCAAAGGCAAGAAAATCACCATCGTGCCGATCCTGCGTGCGGGACTGGGCATGCTACCCGGCGTGCTGGAGCTGATTCCCGCGGCAAAAGTCAGCGTGGTCGGTTTGCAGCGCGATGAACAAACGCTGCAACCGACGACCTACTACGAAAAGCTCACCGGTCGCATGGATGAACGCATCGCGTTGATCGTCGACCCGATGCTGGCTACCGCGGGAACATTGATCGCTACGGTGGACATGCTCAAGGCCGCAGGTTGCAAGCGCATCAAGGGTCTTTTCCTGGTGGCTGCGCCGGAAGGCCTCAAACGCATCGAAGCCAGCCATCCAGACATCGAGATCTACACCGCATCCATCGACGAACGGCTCAACGAACACGGCTACATCCTGCCCGGTCTTGGCGATGCCGGCGACAAGATTTTCGGCACGAAGCAATTGCCGTCGGTGGATTGATTTTTCCTTCTCCACGTCAGGGAGAAGGTGGCCCAAAGGGAAAGGGAACAAAGTGAGCGTCTTCGGCGCTACGCTCCAAATCGATCGGTCGCCTCGATCAACTCATGCGCAATACCCGGCTCGAAAGCGGAATGCCCGGCGTCCTGCACGATGCGCAAGTTGGCCTCCGGCCATGCGCGATGCAAATCCCATGCGCTGCGCATCGGACACACCACATCGTAACGACCTTGCACGATCACCGACGGAATACGACGGATGCGGTCGACGTTGCGCAGCAGCTGGTCGTCATGCTCGAAAAAGCCGCCATTGACGAAGTAATGGCATTCGATACGCGCGAAAGCGAGCGCGAATTCGTCCTCGCCGCTGCTGCTGATGTAGCCCTTGTCCTGATACAGAAAGCTGGTCGCACCTTCCCATACCGACCACGCGCGCGCCGCGTCCAGCCGCGTCTTGGCATCCGAACTGGTTAGGCGTCGATGGTAAGCACTCATCAGATCGCCGCGTTCAACCTCGGGAATGGCGGCCAGATAGGTTTCCCACGCATCCGGATAAAGCGCGTCGCAACCTTTCTGGTAGAACCATTCAAGCTCCCAGCGGCGCAACATGAAGATGCCGCGCAACACCAGTTCCGTGACTTTGTCTGGGTGCGTCTGGGCGTACGCCAAAGCGAGCGTCGAGCCCCACGAACCGCCAAACACCTGCCAGCGCGCGATCTTCAAATGCTCGCGAAGGCGCTCGATATCGGCGACCAGATGCCAGGTGGTGTTGTCAGTCAGTTCCGCGTGCGGCGTGGACTTGCCGCAACCGCGCTGATCGAACAACACAATGCGGTAAACCGTCGGATCGAAGAAACGCCGGCATTTGGAATTCGTGCCGCCACCCGGACCACCATGCAGGAATACCACCGGCTTGCCGTTCGGATTGCCGCTCTGCTCGTAATAGAGCGTGTGCAATTCGGAAACCTTGAGCTGCCCGATCTCGTAAGGTTCGATCTCGGGATACAAGGTACGGCGTTCCTGGGACATGTCTGAAGAACCTGTGGTTAGGGATGTTCATGGTACGTGCGGAATGCCGCACAACCCAAGTCGCCCCTGTACGAGAGGCCGTACAAGGCTAAACGAACAGTTTGCCGGGATTGAGGATGCCCTGGGGATCGAAAACCTGCCGCACGCCGCGCATCAATGCAATCTCGGCCGCACTCCGAGTACTTTCCAGGTAAGCACGCTTGACCAGGCCGATGCCGTGTTCGGCTGAAATGCTGCCGCCATGGCGATGCAAGGTTTCGGCCAGCAGCTTGGTGACGTGTTCGCACTGCGCGATGAAGTCCGTATCGGAAAGCGTGTCGGGCTTTAGAACGTTGATGTGCAGGTTGCCATCGCCGATGTGGCCAAACCACACCACCTCGATGTGCGGATATTCGCGCGCCAAAAGCACCTGAATCTCATGAAGGAAGGCCGGCACGCTGCCGATGCGCACGGAGATATCGTTCTTGTAGGGCTTATGCGGCGCCAAGCTCTCGGTAATGCCTTCACGCAAGCGCCAGAGTGCTGCAGCCTGCGCATCGCTTTGCGCGATCACGCCATCGCTGATCAAGCCCTGTTCCATGCCCTGCTCGAAGGCGGCCATAGCCGCGTTTTGCGCGCGTTCGTCCGGCGCCTCGAACTCAGTGACGACGTAATACGGATGCGCGCCCTCGATGGCGCGCTGCGCTCCGTGCGCCAGCACGTGTTTGAGGGCCACATCCGTAAAGAACTCGAAGGCCTGCAGCGACAAGTGAGCGCGGAACAACGCAAACACCTGCATCAGCGCATCCATGGTCGGCAGCGCTAACAGCATGACCTGGGAAACCGGCGGCGGATCGGTCAAGCGCAACGTAGCCTCCACCACGATGCCCAACGTACCTTCCGAACCGATCATCAACTGGCGCAAATCGTAACCGCTCGAGTTCTTGATCAGACCGCGATTGAGATCCAGCAGCTCGCCGTTACCCGCCACAACCTTGAGACCGGCAATCCACTCGCGCGTATTGCCGTAGCGGATCACCCGAATGCCACCGGCATTGGTGGCGATGTTGCCGCCGATGGAACACGAGCCGCGCGCTGCGAAATCCACCGGATAGATCAGCCCTTGCTTACGCGCCGCATCATGTACGGCTTCCAGCGCGATGCCAGGCTGTACCGTCAAGGTGCGATCCACGGCATCGAAACCCAGCACCCGGTTCATCCGCGCAAGGCTCAGTACTAACTCGCCCTGCGCAGCGACGGCCCCGCCGGACAGCCCAGTACGACCGCCCGAGGGCACAATCGCCACGTTATGTGCGTTGGCCCAGTGCACGATGCCCTGCACTTCCTCGATCGAAGCCGGTAGCGCGATAGCAAGAGGTGCCGGCGTCCAGCGTCGGGTCCAATCGCGGCCGTAGTGCTCCCGATCACCGGCCTCGGTGAGCAGGCGCAGCTCGGGCAGGCGGTGGGCAAGATCGGCGAGGGCGTGATCGGTCATGGCGGCTCCAGGGGCGAAGCCCTCAGCGTGCCAGTGCATGGCGCGTGCGTCCAGTGCTGCATCGCCGCAAAATCTGGCATAGTGTTTGGACATCCAAAGATCGGGCCGCCATGAAGACTTCGTTCCCAAAGCAAGACATCAAGGTGCTGTTACTCGAAGGCGTCAGCCGTACTGCCGTGGAAGCTTTTCAGCGCGCCGGCTACAGCCAGATCGAGTACCACGCCAAATCGCTGCCTGAGGACGAATTGAAAGCACGCGTCGCCGACGCGCATATCATCGGAATCCGCTCGCGCACGCATCTCACTGCCGACGTGTTGGAGCAAGCCAAGCGATTGATCGCCATCGGCTGCTATTGCATCGGCACCAACCAGGTCGATCTCAGCGCAGCGGAACGGCTGGGCGTTCCCGTCTTCAACGCCCCCTACTCCAATACACGCAGCGTCGCCGAATTGGTGATCGCCGAAACGATCATGCTGTTGCGCGGTATTCCACAGCGGAATGCGCTGTGCCATCGCGGCGGCTGGACCAAGTCGGCCGCTGGCAGTTTCGAAGTGCGCGACAAGGTTATCGGTATCGTCGGTTACGGACATATCGGCACGCAAGTTGGCGTGCTGGCAGAAAGCCTCGGTATGCGTGTGATCTTCCATGACATCGAATCCAAGCTTTCGCTAGGCAACGCACGCGCTGCGGCGAGCCTGGACGACCTGCTCGAACGCGCCTATGTCGTTACCTTGCATGTACCTGAAACGCCTTCGACAAAGCTGATGTTCGGCAAGAGCGAACTGGACAAGATGCAAAAGGGTGCCCTCCTGATCAACGCATCGCGTGGCACGGTTGTCGATATCGATGCACTGGCCGATGCATTGCGCAAAGAACATCTTGGCGGTGCCGCTATCGACGTGTTTCCCGTTGAACCCAAAGGCAACGACGATCCCTTCGTCTCGCCGCTGATCGGCATGGACAATGTCATCCTCACGCCGCATATCGGCGGCAGTACGTTGGAAGCGCAAGACAACATTGGTATCGAAGTCGCCAGCAAACTGGTGCGCTATAGCGACAATGGTTCCACGCTATCGGCCGTCAACTTTCCTGAAGTCACGTTACCCGAGCATCCACGCAGTCGCAGGTTGCTGCATATCCACCGCAATGTGCCCGGCATTCTCTCGCGCATCAACGAATTGTTCTCCGCCGGCAACATCAATATCGACGCCCAGTTCCTGCAGACCAACGCGGAGGTGGGTTATGTGGTGATCGATGTGTCTGCCGACGAACAGCAAGCGGCCATGCTGAAGGATAAGTTGGCCGCGATACCGGGAACGTTGCGGGCCCGCGTCCTTTACTGAGCCCCACTCCGTCTCGCGGACTTCTGATACCACCAAACCACGCCCCAGGGAGTGGTTTGGTGGTGTGTCCATTCAAGCCGAACCACGCCACTGCCGATAGCCCATTAACGCTCGACAGCTTTTTTGTGGCTATTTTCCATGAATTTTCGATTTCGCGATGTACGTATCGCCTTCAGACTTGCCTTGCTGGGCGTCGTCATGCTGGCGGCAACAGTGATGGTGGGTTTAGGCGGTTGGCGTGGACTGGCTCGCATCCACGACCTGCAAGTCCGCTCGGCACAGACAGCGAATTCGTTCGCTTCGGCGGTAGATACCGCGCGAGTAGCCCAAGTCGATTTCAAGAAACAGGTGCAGGAATGGAAAGACTTGTTGCTGCGTGGCGCCGATCCCGCTGCATTCAAGAAATACCACGACACGTTTGTCGAACAAAGCAATGCGGTCAGTGCGGATCTCACTGCATTGAAGCAGCAAATGATCCAACTCGGCATCAATACCGATGGTGTGAACACCGCTTTCGCGACGCATACCGAGCTTGGAGCCCAGTATCTAAATGCTATCCAGCACTACGACGCTAAAGACGAAAAGAGCGTGCATGTCGTCGACAATTTGGTAGCAGGTATCGACCGCGCACCAACCACCGCTATCGACGGCCTGGTCGCGACCATGAAATACGATGCCGCAGCCGCTTTCAAACATATTAACGACGAGAGCAGCCATGCTTTTCACGATGCCTGGATGCTACTCATGTTGACGGCGTTGTGCGCCTTGGTCACGGGGGCCGCACTTATTTGGCTCCTTGCTTACAGCATCACCGCACCCATCGGCCAAGCGGTAAAGGTGGCGCAGGCCGTGGCGGAAGGAAACCTGTCGACTTATGTCACGACGACTAGCCGCGATGAAACGGGCAAACTGTTGACAGCTCTGGGTGTGATGAACGGTCAGTTGCGGCATGTCGTCAACACCATTCGCGATGGTTCGACCGATATATCCACGTCGACGCGGCAAATTGCAAGCGGCAACCAGGATCTTTCCGCGCGCACCAGCGAACAGGCCGCTGCACTGGAAGAAACGGCTGCATCGATGCAGGAATTCACCGACAGCGTCAACGCCAACGCCATGCGCGCCCGTGAAGCCAGTCGTCTTGCCGAAACCGCCTCGGAAATCGCCCGGCAAAGCGGCACGGCCATGTCAGAGGCCGTAGGTGCCATGACCCACGTTCAAAGCGTTTCCGGACGGATTACCGAGATCACGGAAATGATGGATCGCATCGCTACGCAGACGCATATTCTGGCTCTAAACGCGTCGGTGGAAGCGGCACGTGCCGGCGCAGCTGGCAAGGGCTTCAATATCGTCGCTGCCGAAGTGCAATCGCTGGCGCGCAGTTCGCGCACCGCTTCCAGCGAAATCCGGGCATTGATCGAAGAGTCCGTAACGATCATCGAAAGCGGAACGCAAATGATCGACCGCGCCGAATCGATGGTCGGCAAGCTGCTCGACAGCGTGGACAACGTTGCGCGAACGGTCGGATCCATCGCCACGCAAAGTCTTGAACAAGCATCTGGCATTCAGCAGGTTAATCGCGCTGTACGGCAGATGGATGAAGTGACGCAGAGCAACGCGGCCTTGGTTGAAGAGGCCGCTGCGGCAGCCGATACGGTCCAGTTGCGCGCGCAGTCGCTGGTGCAAAGCGTGGCGTTCTTCAACGTGGGCACAGCCAAAACGGGGCTGACATCGCCGAGGCTGCGTAGGTCTTGTCATGAAGTAGTTCTTATACCGACATTCCTGCGAATGACCGGAATGACGGTATAAACCTCGATCGATTCACGCCGATCGGCCACCGGAAAAATACACTCGCCACTTGGGCTTGTTGAACTATTGAACTACCGCAAGGGCATCACTTCGCGCGCTTGATTGCCACTCGGCGCTTCGTCGTCTTGCTCGTTTTCGCAGATTTCGCCTTCGTAACAGCGGACTTTTTACTCGCAGGTTTTCGGCGATTGTCAGTAGGGGCGTCGCTATGCAGCGCTTGCCGGTGCTGAATACGCAGCTCTTCACGGAATGCGCTGGCGTAACTTTTCAGCTCTGCCTTCTGCTTTGCACTGTTCCCTTTCATCCGCTCCATATGCTGCTCCATCTGTCGCAGCAAGTCGTAGTCGTGATAATCGCGATAGGGCTTGAGATCGAGATCGGCCGGTACCTTGGTGAGACGTTCGTCACCGATAGCTTTGACGTACTTCTGCATAAACCGATCGTAGGCTTGCCACGTAATGCGTTGCGCATGCACGGCGGCTTCTTCGGCACGCGTGGCAATCTGGTGCGCATGCAGATAATGCAGACCGAGTTGGTCGATCAGCGTCTTCTCCACTTCCTCGTGAAGGATCAGGAAACGATCCACCTCGATCGTGCGGCCGCGGAAGGTGAAGGATTTGGGCAGATGGCGATCGATGTAGATGGTCTTGCCATCCTGGCTGTAGCCGGCGAGATACGGAATGTCGTGGCTGCGGTCGAATTTCTTGACCCGGCGCAGAATGGCATCCAGTGCGCGATCCAGCATCAGCGACGAGATATACCAGTCGGGAGCCTTCAGCTTTACGTGCGGCGCGTTCGGGTGACAGGTGTTCGACGGCATGGGCAGATCTCCTATCGGCACAGTGGAAAGCACTGGCATGGAGACTAACGCGTCGTCATCACAGGCACACGCTCGCCTGGCCCGAAACGAAAAACGGTGCCGAGGCGCCGGATGCTTAAATAGAAAACGGCGCCAAGGCGCCGTTTGCTGTCTCACCGAATTGGTCGGGGCGGCGGGATTCGAACCCACGACCCTTTGCCCCCCAGGCAAATGCGCTACCAGGCTGCGCTACGCCCCGACGGATGCGGTAAAGACGGAAAGTGTAACAGCTAGGGCCGAAGCCCCGAAAGCCTTAACGGCGCAACAGGGTTAGCACTTCTTCCAGCTCCATGCGCACCTGACGCACGATCTGGTGAGACATGCTCGCTTCCAGTCGGGCCTGCGGCCCTTCCAGCCGAGCGCGAGCACCGGTGATGGTGAAGCCCTCGTCATACAGCAGGGAACGAATCTGGCGGATCATCAGCACATCGTGGCGCTGGTAATAGCGACGGTTGCCGCGGCGCTTGACCGGATTGAGCGCAGGAAACTCCTGCTCCCAATAACGGAGCACATGCGGCTTGACCCCACACAGATCGCTGACCTCACCGATGGTGAAGTAGCGCTTGGCCGGGATGGCGGGCAGTTCGGTGTTATTCCCCTGATCCAGCATAGCCCTCGACTCTCACCTTGAGTTTCTGCCCTGGCCGGAACGTCACCACGCGGCGGGCGGAAATCGGAATTTCCTCGCCCGTCTTGGGGTTACGACCCGGTCGCTGGTTCTTCTTCCGCAAATCAAAGTTGCCAAATCCCGACAACTTGACCTGTTCGCCCCTCTCCAAAGCCTCGCGGACCACCTCGAAATAGGCGTCCACGAATTCTTTTGCTTCACGCTTGTTGAGGCCTACCTCGAGGAAGAGGCGCTCGGCCATCTCCGCCTTTGTCAGCGCCGCCATCTTACCCTCGCAATTTTGCCTCGCATGCCGCCTCCAACGCAGACACCGCATTTCGAACGCAGCGATCCGCGTCGTCGTCAGTAAGGGTGCGTGAAGCGTCCTGCAAAATCAAGCCCATAGCGAGACTCTTTCGGCCCGCTTCGACCCCTTTGCCGCTATAACGGTCGAACAAACGCAGCTCGACCAAGGCCCCGCCCAGGCTGCCGCGAACGGTTTGCTCAATCTGTGACCAGCTCACTTGTTCAGGAACGTCGACCGCAATGTCCCGACGTACGGCCGGGAATCGGGGCACCGGCTGGGCCTTGGGCAGGCGGCGGCCGAGCAACGGATCCAGGGCCACTTCCAGCACATGCACATCCGGCCCCAGGTCGAGCGCCTTGGCTAGCTGCGGGTGCAAGGCGCCCAGGTAGCCTGCGGTTTGCCCGTCCCGCGCCACGCGCGCTCCACGCCCGGGGTGCAGCCAAGAAGGCAGGCCATCGGCGTGCACGGACCAGCGCTGGGGTTCACCGCCCCAGGCAATCAGGGCATCCAGGTCACCCTTGATGTCGAAGAAATCCGAGAGCCGAGCCGCCTCACCCCATTGCTCCGCCCGCGCATTACCGCTGGCGACGATGGCAAGGCTGGGTGTCTCCACTGGCGGATCGCCGTTTTGCTGAGGAGTCCGGCCATGGATGGCCGGGTCTTTGCGGAGGGACCCGCTTTGATGAAAAACGCGACCCAGTTCGAACAGGCGCACCCGCTCCTGCTGGCGAGCGCGATTGTGCGAGAGCGCTTCGATCAGTCCTGGCAGCAGCGAGGGGCGCATGACGGCCAGGTCGGCCGAGAGCGGGTTGGCTAGCGGTACCAAGCACTCACCCAGCCCCCAGGTCTGCAGCAGCGCGTGGCTGACGAAGGCAAGGTTCACGGCCTCGTAGTAGCCACGGGCCGCCAGCTGCTCGCGCACGGCCAGCTCGTTGAGACGAGCCTCCGGCTCTGCCGCCAGCGCCAACGCGCCAGCAGGAGTCGTGGTGGGAATGTTGTCGTAGCCGTAAATGCGGGCCACTTCTTCGATCAGGTCTTCCTCTCGCTCGATATCGAAACGGCTGCTTGGCGCGGTGATGCGCCAGCCCTCGGCGATCGTCTCCACATGCATGCCGAGCGCGGTGAAGATGCGCGCCACTTCCGCATCGGCTACCTCGACGCCTAGCACGCGGCGCAGGCGCGCACGGCGCAAGGTGACAGCAGCAGGCTTGGGCAGATCGGCCAGGTTCTCGGCGACCAGCACTGGGCCGGCGTTGCCGCCAGCGATGGCAAGTAGCAATTCGGTAGCGCGCTCCAGCGCTCGGCGCGGCAATTCGGGATCGACGCCGCGCTCGAAGCGATGCGAGGCGTCGGTGTGCATGCCCAGCTTGCGTGCGCGGCCCATGATCGCGGCCGGCGCGAAATGCGCGGACTCCAGGAAGATGTTGTGTGTGCCGTCGGTAACGCGCGAATCGTAGCCGCCCATCACGCCGGCAACGGCGAGCCCTTTCTTGTCGTCGGCAATCAGCAGAAAGCCGCTATCGAGCTTGGCTTCGGAGCCGTCGAGCAGCTTCAGCGTTTCGCCGTTGCGCGCATGGCGCACGACGATGTCGCCTTCGAGTGTGTCGTTATCGAACGCATGCAGCGGCTGGCCAAGTTCCAGCATCACGTAATTGGTGACGTCGACCACCGCGCTGATCGGCCGCAGCCCGGCGCGACGCAAACGTTCGGCAAGCCATAGCGGCGTGCGCGCAGCAGGATCGATGCCTTCGATGATGCGGCCGAGATAACGCGGCGCATCTGCACCGGCTTCGAGACGAATACCGCGATGCCCAGCTCCCGTAACGGGCGCATCGACTTGCGCAGGCACTTTGACGGCACTGCCGAACAACGCGGCAACGTCATGCGCGAGACCTACCAGGCCAAGGCAGTCGGGACGATTTGGCGTGAGCTTCAGCTCGATACTGGCATCGGGCAAACCAAGATACATGGCAAGCGATTGCCCGACCGGCGCATCCAGCGGCAGCTCCAGCAAACCGGAAGCATCGTTGTCGATGCCCAGCTCCTTGGCCGAGCACAACATGCCGAACGATTCCACACCACGCAGTTTGGCGGCTTTGATTGCGATACCGCCCGGCAGATTTGCGCCGACCATCGCCAGCGGCACCTTGATGCCGACGCGCGCGTTGGGCGCGCCGCACACGATCTGCAGCGGCTCGCCAGATCCTGCGTTCACTTTGCACACCTGCAGGCGATCGGCTTCCGGATGTTTTTCGGCAGCGATGATTTCGGCCACCACCACGCCACTGAGGTTTTCACCCAGCGGCGTGAGTTCTTCCACTTCCAGCCCAGCCATGGTCAGCGCATGCGCCAAGGCGGCACGGTCGGCTTTGATCTCGACCAGCTCGCGCAGCCAGTTTTCGGAGAATTTCATTTGTCGATTCCTGAAGGGATGCTCTGGTCGATTTTACGTAGGCGGCATGATGTCCAGAATGCCCGTAGGCTGTGTTGCGCGGCGCCGGGAAGACTGGCCGTCTTGCCAAGCCGTGCGGCGCAGCCTACGGGCATTCTGGACATCACCCTTCGGTCCATCGTCTCGACGACAGCCAGTCTGCCTTCGCCGATGGCCCTGTGGTCTGCGAACAGACAGGGGCGGTGGCGCCTACGTAAAATCGACCAGAGCATCCCTGCAAATCAGGCGAATTGCTTGAGGAAACGCAGATCGTTCTCGAAGAACGCGCGCAAATCGGAAACGCCGTAGCGCAGCATCGCGAAACGTTCCACGCCGAGGCCGAAGGCAAAGCCGGTGTAGCGCTCCGGATCGATGCCGCAGTTCTGCAACACGTTCGGATGCACCATGCCGCAGCCGAG
>JAATFF010000091.1 GCA_015655335.1 Lysobacterales bacterium
AACGCGTGAATCTGATAGCCCTGCTGGCGAGCCATGGCGAGTGTAACGGCCGAGTCCATGCCTCCGGATACGAGGATGACGGCCTTGCGGGGAGTGGGTTCTGACATCGATGCATTCCTACTTGCTCAAACGGCCGGTCACCGGCTGGAAAGCGCTACCGGCAACACAGGCCGATGCGCGTGAAACAGGCTGCCCTTCTCCGCCTACGGGAAGGATCCATCAGTGCCCGGGTGCGTCGTGCCATAGCAGCTTGTGCAGCTGCAATTGGAAACGCACCGGCAATTTGTCTTCGATGATCCACTCCGCCAAGGCGCGTGGCTCGACTGCACCATGCACCGGCGAAAACAGCACCATGCATCGTTGGTCGATCGCATGCTCTGCCACGGCGCTGCGTGCCCATTCGTAGTCCGCACGACTGGCGATGACGATCTTTACCTGGTCGTGAGGCAGCAAGTGATCGAGGTTGGACCAGAGATTTCGCTTGCTCTCTCCGGAATCGGGCGCTTTCAGATCCATCACTTTGCGCACGCGCGCATCGACGGTGGAAACATCCAGCGCACCTGACGTTTCCAGCGAGACTTCGTAACCGGCGTCGCACAGCTTCTGGAGCAGAACCAGGCAGCGCTTCTGCGCGAGTGGTTCGCCGCCTGTGACGCAAACATGTCGCGCGCCATGCGAGGCAACCTCCGCGAGGATGTCGTCGATGGCGCTCCAGTTACCGCCATAGAAGGAGTATTCGGTATCGCACCACACACAGCGCAGCGGGCAACCGGTAAGACGTACGAAGACTGTGCGCCAGCCGATCGCATCGGCCTCGCCCTGGATCGAATGGAAAATCTCGGTGATGCGTAGGCGATCGACCGTGGACGGACTCGTCGCGGCCGATTCCACGCCTGCGTCAGTACCGCTCACCGCCATGACCTCAGCGGGCCGGCTGCGATGACAGCCGGCTCAATCGTTCCCGCGCCAGCTTGGCTGCATTGGAACTAGGATATTTGGCCAGCACCGATTTCAGTGTCGTGGTGCCCGCATCGGTCTGCTTCATCTGCAACTGGCTATAGCCGAGCTTGAGCAACGCATCCGGTGCCTTGTCGCTTTGCGGGTACTGGCTCAACAGATGTTTGAAGGCTTCTACTGCAACCTGATAGTTGGTGGTGGCGTAGTACGACTCACCTAGCCAGTAGAACGCATTCGAGGTGAGCGCATCGTTCGGGTACTTCTGGATGAACTCCCGAAACCCACGCGACGACGATACGTAATCGCCAGCACGCAGGGATTTAAAAGCGACGTTGTACGCCGTCAGTGCGGCAGCCTTGTCGGCAGCCGGCTCAGCGGGCGCCGTTGGCGTGGGAGGGGCGGTTGATGCCGCGCTGGCAGGTGCTGGTGCAGCATCTGGTTTCGCGGAAGATGTCGGCACGGGCGCGCTGCCGGCGGAGGCTGGAGGGGGATTGCCATTGGCGCCCTTTTCCAGGCGTCCCACGCGACCATCCATATCCGTGTATTGGGCTTTGTTCTGATCCTGCAGCTGTTGCAGTTGATGCTGCAGCTCTTCGATCTGGCCCTGCATCTGCTGCATTTGCGATTGCATTTGCTGCAGCTGGTTGACTTGATCAACCCGGTTTTGATTCTGGCCCTGGGATTGCTGCTCAAGGCGCGCCACCCGGTCGGCCAGACTCATGGGAGAATCTTGCGCGTGCGCGGGGGCCATAAACAGCATGGCGGACGCCAAGGCGCCCGCCATGCTGATACTGGCCATGAAACGATTAGCCAGCAAAAACGTCATTACTCAGCCGTGTAGACGATCTCGACGCGACGATTCTTGCTCCAGCAATCCTCGTTGTGCTCGCGGCACACCGGCTTTTCTTTGCCGTAGCTGATCACGCTGATCTGGCTGGCCGAACCACCGTTGGCCTGCAGAGCGCTGGACACGGCGTTGCCGCGGCGCTCGCCGAGGCCAAGGTTGTATTCACGCGTACCGCGCTCGTCGGTGTTGCCTTCGAGACGCATCTGCGCGGTCGGACGGTCCTGCAGGTACTTGGCATGGCACTGCATGATCTGCTGGAACTCCGGCTTCACTTCGTCCTTATCGAAATCGAAGTAAACAACACGCTGACGCAGGCAAGCGTCGGTGTTGAGATCAGCCGGGGTGTACTTGCCAGCGCCCTGTGCGGGCTGGGTGGTGGGCTGCTCTTCCGCCTGCTGCGGCTGCGGCTTGACTTCCTGCTTCTTGCTACAAGCGGCCGCGCCAACGCAAAGCAGGGCGACCAGAGCGATACGAACGGTCTTATTCAT
This sequence comes from Lysobacterales bacterium, assembly GCA_015655335.1. Taxonomy (GTDB): domain Bacteria; phylum Pseudomonadota; class Gammaproteobacteria; order Xanthomonadales; family Rhodanobacteraceae; genus Dyella_B. The sequence goes on from JAATFF010000091.1 coordinate 2,293, forward strand.
GGTGACGTTCCTTCAAACGGGTTTGATTTCCGACAGTCAATAACGATTTCGGTTACGGGACAGCGCTCGCCGGTGGTCCGGCTGTTGTCTTTATTTTTCTTACTTCTTCAACTTACGGCCACGCATTGTACTGCAGCGACCAGTAAACGGGGCATGGCAAAGCACCACGTCCCTGGTAGCCGGAACACCGCCAGGCGCTCCGGACCCCTCCTCAGGTCATCCAGGGCATACCAGCGAGGCATACCCGGATCGAATTTAGTTTTTACGATAGGGTCCCCAAGCCGGCTGGCGAACATCGCCATTGGCTAGAACCAGACGCTGCCTGACCATGCCATCGTCCGACACGGCATAAAGCACGTCTCGGGCTCCATCAGTGGCGGCATAGATCAGCATGCTGGCGTTCGGTGCGAAGCTTGGCGATTCGTCAATCGGACCGGGCGAGATGTAGCGCACCTGCCCGCCGAGGCTCTGGTCCACGATAGCAATACGATACACGTTCCCATTGGCCTGCACCATGGCAATCTGCTTGCTGTCGTAGCTAATGGCCGCATCCAGATTTTGCTGCCCCTGGAAAGTGACCCGGACCGGCGTGCCGCCGGAGGCAGGCATGCTGTAGATCTGCGGACGGCCCGAGCGGTCGGAGGTGAAGTAGATGCTCTGCCCATCCGGCGACCACACCGGCTCGGTATTGATCGCCAAGCTGCGGGTGAGACGCGTTTCCTGACGTGAAGCCACATCCATCACATAGATTTCAGGGTTACCCGAATAGGAAAGCGACAGCGCAAGTTTGGTGCCATCCGGCGACCAGGCGGGCGCGCTGTTGATGCCCTTGGCACGTCCGGAAATCAGCTGACGGGCACCTGTCGATATGTTCTGGATGTAGATGGCCGAGTTGCCGCTTTCAAACGACACATAGGCAATACGGTTGCCATCTGGCGACCACTTGGGCGACAGCAGTGCTTCGTGAGAGCGTGCAACGACCTGTGGGTTGTAACCGTCCGAGTCGGCCACGATCAGCGAATAGTTCATGTTGTTGCCGCTGCCGACCGCCGTGATGTAGGCGATGCGGGTCCAGAAAGCGCCGGGAATGCCGGTAATCTGCTGGAAGATGGCATCGGCAATCTGATGCGCCACGCCGCGCAGATCGCTCACCGACGCAGGCGGCATAGCGTTACCGAGCAAACGCTGTTGACGGTTGACGTCCCACAGCTCGTATTCCACCGTCACCATGCCATTGCCGGCATCCTTGATGCGGCCGATGACCAGATAGTCCTGCTTGAGCAGACGCCATGTGGCGAACTTGATGTCCGAACCCTGGCTAGGCTGCTCGACGATTTCGCTGACCGCCAGCGAGCGGAATTTGCCGCATCGGTTGAGGTCGTTGCGGATGACGTCGGCGATGTCGGTCGGCAGCGGCGAGCCGCCCTGCTGGGCAAATGGCACGACCGCGACAGGCGTCGCGGTTTTCACGCCGCCGACGATCTGCACGTTAAGCGTCTGAGCCACCGCGGGGCCAGCGACCAGGCCTGCAATCAAAAGCAGGATGAGGGCAAGTAGTGATCGGGATGATCTACGCATGGGCTTACTCACTGCGGGGTAAAGGTGAAATCAATTTCACGTCGGAACACGCTTTCGAAACCTTTGTAAGGCAACGGCTGTGCTCGCAATACGGCATTTTCGACAGATCGCTTGCCGGCATCGTCGTAGGGACAGTTTCCGGCAACCTTCGCGCTCATGACGTTGCCGCCAGGCAATTGCACGATGTGAACGACACACGGAACGCTGGGCATGTTATCCGGCCGAGTCCAATTCTGTGTGACGGCGTTCTGAATCGCTGCCGCGTATTGCGACGTCAGATCGCTGTTGGCGGCGTTAGTGCCGGTCTGGCGCTGAGCCGCATTGGGTAGGTCGGTTTGGCCGTTGTCCTGCGCATTTTTCAGGTCGGCAAGCTGCTGTTTGGCTTGCTTGGCCTTGGTATCGAGCTTTTGCGTTTGCGCCGAAGCCGCGTCCATCTGCTTGAACAGTTCGTCCACCTTCTGCTGCTCAGCTTTCTTTTTGGCTGCCTGGGCGTCGAGCTCCGCTTGTCGCTGGCGCTCTTTCTCTTCCTGTTCCTTCTTGGCGTCCTCGGCTTTCTGCAGTGCGTCCTGCACCACACGCTCCTGATCCACCGTGTCGGGATGTTCCGGCGGTGGCGGCAATTGGCTGGGCGTCTTCGGCGGCTCGACCTGGGGCGGCGGCGGCGGTGGTGGCACCGATGGCGGCGGTGGCACCGTGTTAGGCACGGGCTTCACCTTCACCGCTTTGGGCGGCGGCGCACCGGTGTCGCCAAGCAACGTGGCCTCGATCACCGGCCCCTTCAGCTGCAGCGGCGGAGGTGTGCACGTGATCGGGTTCGGCAGATGCAGCGCACTCAGAAACCGGTCGTAATCCGTGCACGACAGCATCGCCAGAAACAGGAAGGCAACAATACCCAAATGAAGGACGGCGGAGAGGACGACCGCCAGCGGGGTGCCCTTGGTATTACGGTCGTCCATTCGGATTGCCCGACTCCGGCGCACTCATCAAACCGACCTTGGCCACGCCGGCCTGCTGTAACAAGGCCAACACCTGATAGACGCCGTCGTACTTGCCGTCGCGATCGCCCGCGACCAGCACGCTGACGTCCGGGTTCTGCTGCACGAAAGCGCCCACCTTGACCTTCAAGGCATCGGCATCGATCGGCTCTTTCTTTTCGGTACCTAGCGTCAGGTACATGTGACCGTCGCTATCGACCGAAACGATCACCGGCTCCTTCTTGTCCTGCAGCGACTTGGCATTGGCCTGCGGCAGGTTCACGTCGACGTTGGCGTTGAGCATGGGCGCGGTGACCATGAAGATGATCAACAGCACCAGCATCACGTCGATGTAGGGAACGACGTTGATCTCGGACTTCAGCTTTAAGCGCTTGTGGCGCGCGGAACTACGCATGACCGCACCCTCGCTCAGTTGGTGTCGTCGATCTGGATCTGCCGCTGCAGCACGGAGGAGAATTCTTCCTGGAACACCTCGTAACGCGAGGCGACGCGCTCGACCCGATTGGCGTAGCGGTTATAGGCCCACACGGCCGGGATAGCGGCGAACAGACCCATCGCGGTGGCGATCAGTGCTTCGGAGATGTGCGGGGCGACGACGGCGATCGTCACATCTTTCATTTCGCCCAGGCCCTGGAACGCGCCCATGATGCCCCACACGGTGCCGAACAAACCCACATACGGGCTGATCGAACCGACGTTGGCGAGAAATTCCAGGTTGCGCTCCAGCGCGCCGATTTCCTTGGTGCCCGTCACGCGCATGGCGCGCTCGGAACCTTCGATCACGGTGCGCATGTCCTGCGTGCGACGCTGACGCTGGCGTACGAATTCGCGGAAGCCGGACTCGAAGATGTTTTCCATACCGCCGTTGTCGCCGCTGTTATTGCTGACTTCGCGAAACAGCTGCGCCAGATCGGTGCCAGACCAGAAGCGCTCCTCGAAGGACTCGGCATTTTCCATCGCCGCCTTCAGCTGTGTGTACTTGCGGATGATGATCACCCAGGACATGAAGGAGAACAGCAGCAGCACCAGCATCACCAGCTGCACGGGCAAGCTCGCTTCCGAGAGCAGCTTGAAAATGTTCAATCCACTGTTCATGGCTTGGGGGGTCTCCACCACATTGATATGTAAAAGCTTTGGATCGGATCGGGACCGGGGTCAGTCCCGGATCAGGCCGGCTGGAATGGCTGCGGGTCGCATGCGCTTGAGGTCCACGCACGCCGCGCGCACTTGAGCCTCTATAAGTCGCGTCCCGTCCGTCCGGCTGATCGTCTGGGTGAACAGGATACTGGCTGAACGCCGTTCTTTGACTTCAACCGTTACCGTCAGTTCATCGTCCAGCAGGGCGGGCCGGAGGAAGTCGATCTCCATCCGGTGCACCATGAAGGCCAGCCCGGTGGCCTGCTTGAAGGCCAATTGATCCACGCCCAGCCCGCGCAGCCATTCGGTGCGAGCACGTTCCAGGAAGCGAAGGTAACTCGCGTGGTAGACCACGCCGCCGGCGTCGGTGTCTTCCCAGTAGACGCGGATGGACCAGCGGAAGGGGGTAGGCATGATGCATGGGAGCGATAGAGGCGTCAGACCAGTTTATCAGATTGAACCCGCCAGCCTTTTGGCATCTGCCGCGACCGACTCGGCGCGGTTCGCCGTCGCCAACAGTCCACAAGCACAATCAAAAGGATTCTCGGATCCTTACCGAAATGAGCCGTACCGAAGTAAGCCACCACTCACGTGCTCAGGGTGAAACAACCACATGCACGATTGACAGCCACCGATTTATAGAGATCGAAAATCGGGAATACCCTCGATCCACGTGCTGGGGTTTGCAACGCACATGATCAAGCCTCAGCGCGCAGGAGTAATTCTGTTGATCACTCGATACGTGAGGGCGAGGAATGAAGAAGGGTTTTAATTTTGCATCTGCGCTACTAATCGGAGCATGTAGTTTGATATCGATGGACGCGGCGTTTGCGCAGCAAGTCAAGCCGGCTATGCGGCAAGCGCTTTGTCCAAACAATCCGAATCAACCCGGTCCATTCTCCGTCACACGGGCTACCACGCACATCACCAAGGATTTCAACTATTCCGGTCAGCCCGTGTTTCAAAGCCGCACATCCCGACTAGGCACTACCCCAGACGAAATACACGCAAATTTCGCCAGCATCATTGAAAGCAACTTTCAAAATGGAAGCGCCGAACACGTGCTAAACAATCTCTCGGAGCGCGAACTCAGCGATCTTGCAATGTTTTACGCTGCGCGCACGCAAGGCAAGACGCAGCCTCTTTTAAAAATCCTCGCCCAACGTCTTAGCGATCAGGCACTTATCAGAGTCGCCAAAGTGTTCGGCACGGAACAGGTTAGTGCCGCGGTCAGCTCCTATGCAGCGCTAAATGTTCAAAGCGCCTTCAACACCAGGATAGCTTCCATGAGCGAGAGCGCCGACCTCTCGCAGCAGACATCCAACCTGGCGACCCCAATGCAAGGCCCTGCTCCGACCGTAGACATGACTCTTAACGAGATATATCTCGAGTTTCGCACTGCCCCGTGGGTAGTCTTGGCGTAAGGGCGGCTATGTCAGAAACCGCCTTGTTTGCCGCATCTCGCCTGTATCCGGCCTATCTAGCCGGTACGGCGATAGGTACTCAGATCAGCTCTCTGATCGAGACATACGACCCTTCGCTGAACGATGCTATTGGTGGCACCGTGGCTAGCATGGTCGATGCGGCTAACCAATCGTGGAACGAACTCAAGCAAGGCCAATATCAGGCTTCATTTGATGAACTCTTCGGATATCCCGTTAGCGATAGCGGAAATCCGGCGGGGGACTTTGAGGAGTTCGAACCTATGGATTATTACTGGGACAGCGTCGATTGCTATTAAGTCAATACAAAGGGCGGGCATCCAGCACTCGCCCTTTAGTAAATCATGGAGGAAACAATGACAAGCACACGCATTCTTGGCTCACGATGGGTGAAGGCCAGTTTTTTCCTAATATTGGCCGCGTACCAAGCCATGCATGATCATACGTCTGCTTCCTATCTATCCGCTGCTGGGTGCTTGTGCTTTGCATGGACTGAGGCGTTTAGAAAATACCCGCCACCAGTACAACTAAGTTCCACTATCGGAGGTATCTATCGTGGCTTTAGAAGTTCGGACTATCGCCCAGAACCAGTAACGCTCGTTTTTGGCGTTCTTGGCTTGATGCTTTGGATAGCCAGCCTCTTGACGTGGTGGCGAGCCTTGTTTAACTAAGTTCGCCAACTTCGCTACACATCACTACTCACTACCAAACAAATCCGGTACCTGCTTCGGCGGCGGCGTGAGGCCCAGGTGACGCCAGCCCTTGGCGCTGGCCATGCGGCCGCGCGCGGTGCGGACCAGGAAACCTTGTTGGATCAGATAGGGTTCGACCACGTCTTCCAGCGTGCCGCGATCCTCGCTGAGCGCGGCAGCCAGGGACTCGACGCCCACCGGACCGCCATCGAAATTCTCGATAATGACGGTCAATAGACGACGATCCAGTTCATCGAATCCTTCGGCGTCGACCTTGAGCATGTTCATCGCTGCTTGCGCAGCATCGCGCGTGATATGACCGTCTGCACGCACTTCGGCGTAATCGCGCACACGACGCAGCAACCGGTTGGCGATACGCGGCGTACCGCGCGCGCGACGCGCGATCTCCTGCGCGCCGTCGAGCTCACAAGGAATGTTCATAATGCGTGCCGAGCGACGCACGATGGCGGTCAGTTCTTCGGGCGAATAGAACTCCAGCCTCTGCACGATGCCGAAGCGGTCGCGCAACGGCGCGGTGAGCAAACCTGCACGCGTCGTCGCGCCGATGAGCGTAAAAGGCGGCAAATCCAGCTTGATCGATCGTGCGGCCGGTCCCTCGCCGATCATGATGTCGATCTGGAAGTCTTCCATCGCGGGATAGAGCACTTCCTCGACCACGGGCGACAGTCGATGGATTTCGTCGACGAATAGCACATCGTGCGCTTCGAGATTGGTCAGCAACGCCGCCAAATCGCCCGCACGCTCCAACACCGGCCCGGAGGTGGAGCGCAGATTGACGCCCAGCTCGTTGGCGATGACATGACTCAACGTGGTCTTGCCCAGGCCCGGCGGCCCGAAGATCAACACGTGATCGAGCGCACCGCCGCGTTTCTTTGCCGCTTCGATATAGATCGATAGCTGCTCGCGTACCGCCTGCTGGCCGAGGTATTCGCTCAACCGTTTCGGGCGGATCGATGCCTCCAGCGCCTCGTCGTCAAGTTGGGCGGCTGACGTGATGATGCGATGCTCGGTCATGGCGAGATTATGACGGAGTGGAACGGCCGCAGCGAGCCGTTCGCCCGATTAGATTTCCACTTGGGTTCCCAGCTCGATCAACCGATTGCCGGGAATCTGGAAGAAGGCGGTCGCCGGCAGCGCATTGCGCGACATGAAGGCAAACAGGCGATCGCGCCACAACGCCATGCCTGGACGGCGTTTGTCGGCAACGACGTTTTCGCGCGAGAGAAAGAACGTCGTATCCATCAGATCGAACGGCAGCCCACTGCGTGCGCACTTGGAGAGCGCCAGCGGGATGTTGGGGTCTTCCGCAAAGCCGAAGCGCAGTTCTAAACCGTAGAAATCGCCGTCCATCGGCGTGAGATGAATGCGTTCATCGGCGTCAGCCACGGGCGTCTCGAGAATTTCCACCGTCAACATCACATTGCGTTCGTGCAGGACCTTGTTGTGTTTCAGGTTGTGCAACAACGCGTGCGGCACGGCATTCTGGTTGGCCGTGAGGAAAGCGGCCGTACCCGGCACACGCAACGGCGGGTGTTCGATGATGTTTTCGATAAAGGGAAGCAGCGCCAAGCCGCCCTGCTTGATTTCGCGCACCACCAGTTCACGGCCACGACGCCAGGTGGTCATCACGATAAACACGGCCAGACCCAGCACCAGCGGGAACCAGCCGCCGTATTCGACCTTGATCAGATTGGCGCTGAAGAACGAGATGTCGATGATCAGGAAGAACGCACCCGCTACCAGTACCACCGGTAAACGCCAACCCCATTGATGACGCGCCACGAACAACGCCAATACCGTGGTGATCGTCATCGTGCCGGTCACCGCGATACCGTACGCAGCGCTCAATCTATCGGAACTGCGGAAACCGATCACCGCGACCAGCACCATCACCAGCAAGAAGCTGTTGACCCACGGCACGAAGATCTGACCGGACATCTCGCGCGAAGTGTGCACTACCGGCATGCGCGGCGAGTAACCCAAGGACATGGCCTCGCGCGTCATCGAAAACGCGCCGGAGATTACCGCTTGCGAGGCAATCACGGTGGCCGCCGTGGCCAAACCGATCATCGGGTATAGCAATATCGACGGCACGGTTTTGAAGAACGGATTATCGATCGCGTCAGGATGCTCCAGCAGCAACGCGCCCTGACCAAAATAATTGAGGATCAGTGCCGGCAACACGAAGTTGAACCACGCGAGCCGGATCGGCCGTTTCCCGAAATGCCCCATGTCCGCATAGAGGGCTTCGGCACCGGTCAACGCCAGCACCACGCCACCCAGTGCAATGAATGCCTGTACGCCGTGCGTCATGAAAAAACGCACGCCGTAATAAGGATTGATCGCCGCCAGAATATGCGGATTGTGTACAACCAGTCTGCCACCCAATATCGCGATGGTGATAAACCAGATCACCATCACAGGGCCAAATAATCGCCCCACCCGTTCGGTGCCGTGCCGCTGCAGCGCAAACAGGAAGAACAGAATCACGGCCGTCACCGGCACGATCCAATGCGCGAGTCCTGGAGCTGCCACCTTTACGCCTTCCACGGCCGATAGCACCGAAATCGCGGGCGTAATCACACCGTCGCCGTAAAACAGCGATGCCCCGAAGATACCGACGATGGCCAGCAACCAGCGCACCTTGGGCTTATCGCGCACGGCGCGAAGAGCCAACGCCATCAGCGCCATGATGCCGCCTTCGCCTTTGTTGTCGGCGCGCATGATGAACACCACATACTTCAGCGACACGACGATGATCTGCGCCCAGAAAATCAGCGACAGCACGCCGTAAATGCTTTCGGCCGTCGGCCGCATGCCATCGTGGCTCAGCGTGGTCTGCAAGGTGTAGAGCGGGCTGGTGCCGATGTCGCCGTAAACAACGCCGATGGCACCCAGCGCCAGCGCAGCCAATCGACGTTTGGTCTCGGCCTCGCTCATGCCTTGATGGATATCGTGACCCACGGACTAACTCCCGAGTGCGGCGCGCAGCGCCTTGCGAATGATGGTTTCGGCACTGTCGCCTTGCTCGGCGACCTTCTGCACCAGTCGGGTAACTTCGGCCGGCTTATAGCCCAGTTGCTGCAACGCTACCGTGGCCTCTCCCGCCGGATCGAGCGGTGCGCTGGATGCTGCCGATAGACCCGGCATGGCGATGCCGAGGCCATCGACGCGATCGCGCAATTCCACCACGATGCGTTCGGCGGTCTTTTTGCCGATACCCGGAATCTTGGTCAAGGCGACGACATCGCCGGCGTGCACAAGACGGGCAAAATCCTGCGTCGATACGCCGGACAGCACGGCCAGCGAAATTTTCGCGCCGATGCCGCTGACTTTCTGCAGATTGCGGAACAAGGTGCGTTCCGATTCGCGCAGGAAACCGTACAACGCCACGCTGTCTTCCTTGACCGCGTAATGTGTAAGCAGCACCACTTCCTTGCCGGTAGCCGGGAGGTCGTAAATGGTGGACATCGGCGCTTCCAGCTCGTAGCCGACACCGCCCACTTCCACCAGCAGCCACGGTGGCTGTTTGGAAACGAGAATGCCCCTAAGTCGACCGATCATCGACGGCGCCTCCAAGCGGTGCGCGGAATGCCGACACGCTCAAGGCTGGAACGCGTATGCGCGTGCGTCACGGCAATCGCCAGCGCGTCGGCCGCATCGGCTTGTATCGGACCTTTGAGGGCCAGCAAGATGCCGATCATGTGCTGCACCTGGGTCTTGTCGCTGCGACCGCTGCCCACGACGGACTTTTTCACTTCGGTTGCTGCGTATTCGTGCACTGCGATCCCCCGATTGACCACCGCGCAGATCGCGGCGCCTCTCGCCTGCCCCAGCTTAAGGGCCGAGTCGGCATTGCGCGCCATGAATACGCGCTCGATGCCGCACTCGACCGGACGATGCTCCGCAATGATGTCACTGATGCCATCAAAAATACGTTTCAGGCGCAGCGGAAAGCTGTCTTCGCCGGCCACCACCAAGGCATCGTGAAAGACGTGTGACAGTTTGCCGGCGGCATCGACATCGACGATGCCGATGCCGGTGCGCTGACTACCTGGATCGATGCCAATGATGCGGATCATCGCGAGTAGATCGCTATAACGAAGCTAGCCACTTATCCGGCAGCTTCGATCGGCAGCGCAGCGTTGTGGTAAACCTCGCTCACATCGTCGAGCGCATCGAGCTTTTCGAGCAGATCAGTGAGCGTTTCCAATGCCTCGCCCGTGACCGCTGTGCGATTGTTCGGACGCATGACCACGCCGGCGTGCTGCGCACTAAGACCTGCGTCGATCAATGCCTGCTGCACCGACTCGAAACTTTCCGGCGAGCACAACACCGTACTCTCGCCGTTTTCGTTGACGACATCATCGGCACCCGCTTCGAGTGCCGCTTCCAGCACTTTCTCCTCCGCCGCAGCATTGCCGCCGGTGGAAAACACCAGCTCGCCGCAACGGGTGAACTGGAAGGCCACCGAACCGTTGGTGCCGAGGTTGCCGCCATGCTTGGTCAACGCGTGGCGCACGTCGGCCACCGTGCGCGTGGGATTGTCGGTGAAGCATTCGATGATCAGCGCGATACCGGCCGGGCCGTAGCCTTCGTACCGCAACTCTTCCATCTTCGCGCCGCCGTCAGCGCCGGAGCCGCGTTTGATTGCGCGCTCGATGGTGTCCTTGGACATGTTGGCGGTCAGCGCTTTGTCGACGGCCGCGCGCAGGCGCGGATTGAGCGCCGCGTCGGCCACACCCGCACGCGTAGCGACGGTGATTTCACGGATCAGCTTAGTGAACACCTTGGCGCGCTTGGCGTCTTCGGCGTTCTTGCGACCTTCGATGGACGGGCCTCTACCCATGACGATTCCTGGCTGGATCAAATGACAAGCGGGCGATTTTACTTCATCCCCGGGCATAGCTCGGCAAGTAGTTCACGTCAGCCCAGGTCAGCCGGCTGCACCACGCCGGCCTGCCCGAAGCGGCCCTCACGTAAAAACTGGGTCGTAAGGCGCGCCACTTCGGCCGAGAGTAGCAAGCCGGTGTGGCTGGTTTCGACCGTGCAATGGCCGGCGAGGCCCGGTAAACGGGTTTCCTCCACCGCCACGGTGCCGTCGTGCTCCCCGGCGATATGGCTGAGCATGGCACCCAGGCCGATCGGCATCCGACCGGCCACCATGCCCACTTCGCGCTGCCCATGCCACGCCTCGAAGCCCTGCTCCAGCAGCTCGCGGTTATGGCCCAGCAGCACTTCGCCACCACGACCCCAGCTCGCAAACGCACGCGCGGCGGCGCTGCCCTTGAGCGGCGAACCGAGGCACACGATTCGTCCGGGCGGAAGATCCTTCGATTCCAAACAGGCTCGCAAGGCCAGCAAACCACCCAGACTGTGGCCCACCAGATGCACCGGTTCCGGCGCGCAATCGATCATGCCCGCGCGCAGACGCGCCAGGATGTGCTGCTGCGTTGCCGCCACGCTCATGTAGTCGAAGCGATGGACGCGAAATCCGTCCTCCATCAAGCGTCGATGCAGCAGGCCGAGCGCAAAGCCGCGCATCCACAGGCCGTGCAGCAGGATGATGTGTTCGGTCATAGTCCAAGCAGCCACGGAACAGCAGCCAGCATGCCACGCTGGACAGCCCCGCATGGCATGACGTTGCTCAGCTTTTCCGGCTTTCGGCGATGGACACCGCCACGTGCAATTCTTTCAGCTGCGCATCGCCGACCATCGACGGTGCGTCGGTCATCAAATCCTGCGCGCTGGTGGTTTTGGGGAACGCGATGACATCGCGAATCGACTCCGTGCCCGCCATCAACGCAGCAATGCGATCGATGCCGAAGGCCAGGCCGCCGTGCGGCGGCGCGCCGAACTTCAGCGCCTTGAGCAAGAAGCCGAACTTCATCTCTGCCTCTTCCGCGCCGATGCCGAGCAGCTCGAACACCGCGCTCTGCATGTCTGGACGATGGATACGGATCGAACCGCCGCCGATCTCGTTACCATTGAGCACCATGTCGTAACCGCGGCTCACGGCATGGGCCGCGTTCGCGCGCAATTCGGCGATATCGTCGACCTTGGGCGCGGTGAACGGGTGATGCAGGGCGACGAAGCGCTTTTCTTCTTCGTCGTACTCGAACATCGGGAAGTCGGTGACCCACAGCGGTTTCCAGCTGTTTTCGACCAGGCCGCGATCCTTGCCCACCTTCAAGCGCAATGCGCCCATGAAATCAGTGACGGTTTTCCACTTGCCCGCGCCGACGAACACCATGTCGCCCGACTGCGCGCCCGTCGCCTTGAGCACGGCATCGAGCGCCGCATCGTCGAGGAATTTCGCCACCGGCGAATTAACGCCTTCACGACCCTTGGCGAGATCCTCCACCTTGATCCACGCCAGGCCCTTCGCGCCGTACTTGGCAACGTATTCGGTGAGCTGGTCGATCTCTTTACGGCTGAGCGTGGCACCGCCCGGCAAGCGCAGGGCAGCCACGCGGCCAGCAGGATCGTTGGCCGGTTCGGCGAATACTTTGAACTCGACGTGCTTCAGCGCATCGGCTACATCGGCCAGTTCCAGCGCGATGCGCAGGTCCGGTTTGTCCGAACCGAAACGACGCATCGCCTCTTCCCAGGTCATGCGCGGGAAGGTCGTGGCCAGCTCGACGTCGATCACTTCCTTGAATACCTGGCGGATCAGCGCTTCGACGAATTCCTGCACGTCCTTCTCTTCGACGAAGGCGAACTCAAGGTCGAGCTGAGTGAATTCCGGCTGGCGATCGGCGCGCAGGTCTTCGTCGCGGAAGCAGCGAGCGATCTGATAGTAGCGATCGAAGCCCGCCATCATCAGGATCTGCTTGAACAACTGCGGCGACTGCGGCAATGCGTAGAACTGGCCCGGATGCACGCGGCTGGGCACCAGGTAATCGCGCGCGCCTTCGGGCGTGGCCTTGGTCAGGATCGGCGTTTCGATGTCCTGGAAACCGCGCGCATCCAAATAGCGGCGCAGCGCCTGCACCAGCTTGATGCGCGTGCGCATCATGATCTGCATCTCGGGACGGCGCATATCGAGGTAGCGGTAGGTCATGCGCATGTCTTCGTTGGGATTCTCGTGCAGCGCGAAGGGCAGATCCTTCGCGGCGTTGAGAATCTCCACCGACTCGGCCAGCAGTTCGATCGTGCCAGTCTTGAGCTTGTCGTTGGCCGCCAGGCGCTTGCGGATGCTGCCAGTGACACGCACGCAGTACTCGTAACCCAGCTCGCCGGCGACCGCGAAAGCGGCGGCGTTTTCGCGCTCGATCACCACCTGGGCCAGGCCCTCGTGATCGCGCAGATCGACGAAGGCTACATGGCTCTGCAGGCGAAGGGTGTTGACCCAGCCGCACAAGGTAACGGTCTGGCCGATCAGCGACTCATTGATAAGGCCGCAGTAGTGCGTGCGCATGCGCTTGGAACTCCGGGCCGCCCAGGCGGCAAAAAGCGTGGAAAAGGCCCGGAATCTTAACACCGCCGAAGGCGGTGACGGATTATTCGGCGCTGCTGGGGGTGCTGGCGGGCTTGCTTTCCGCCGGAGCGGGGGCCGGACTGCTCTCGGCAGGCTTGGTGGCTGCGGCGTCCCCGGCCAGATTGCGCTTCTTGTCGCCGTCCTTCTTGAAGTCGGTCTCGTACCAACCGCCACCGGCAAGCCGGAACGACGGCGCGCTCACCTGGCGCTGCACTTGAGGCGCACCGCAGCTGGGACAGTTAGACGGATCGGGATCGGACAGCTTCTGCAGCCGGTCAAAACGATGGCCGCAGGCGCTGCATTGGAATTCATAGATAGGCATGGACACACTCCGCACATGCTGTCGACCTGACGATCGATGGCAGCTGGTCATTATCGGGCCACGGGGGCGGAATTCAACCGCGAGGGTCAAATCGGCGCACCTCGCGAAAGGAAATCCCAAATCACTTCGCGCCACCCGTCGTCCCGGCCTTCGCCGGGACGACGGGTATCTAGTGCAAGGCTAGGACTACCAAAACCGCCACTTCGACCATTTCCACCAAAGCCCCCGCCGTGTCGCCCGTAAAGCCACCCAGCCGACGCTGGCAAGCACGTCGCCATACACCGAACACCAGCCCGGCAGCCAAAAGAGCCAGCAGACCGTGCCATCCACCCATCAAGCAGAGCCCAGCCGTGATCGCGAGGGCAACGACACACGCCGCGCGCGGCGCATTCGTCAACGCCGCGCCCAGTCCGCCGCTACGCACGTAAGGCGTCGTGATGAACAGCGCCGTCACACTCGCCCGCGCCAGCATCGGCGCCAGCAGCAACGCCAACCACGACACGTTTTGCAAACTTGCGAGCGCCGCGAACTTCAACAACAACATCAGCACCAGCGCCACCACGCCGGCAGGTCCGCAACGCGGATCCTTCATGATCGTCAGCGTCTTCTCGCGATCGCCCAAACCACCGATCCACGCGTCGGTGCTATCGGCCAAACCATCCAGATGAAGCGCCCCGGTCAGCGCAACCCATGCTGCCGTCACAAGGCCAGCAGACAAAAACGATGACGTGTCGCGCAGCAACCACGCCAGCACGCTCAACAGTGACCCGAGCAATAGCCCTACCAGCGGATACCACGCCAGCGACGCCGATTTGGCGCGCTCATCGTCGAACGTCCCTGCCGGCACGGGCAGCCGTGTAAGGAAACCGATCGCCGCGAGCAGGCCTCGCATCAGGCGGTCGCCGATGCGTGCCACGGAAGCGGATGCAGCGAAGCGTGCGGCACATCGATGCCAGCCATGTCGCCATAGCTGCGCTTTTCCACCAGGCAACGCAGCAAGCGGATCGCGCCGCCGTGCGTAATCACCAGGATGCGCTGATCAACGGCTTCGGCGGCGACATCGTCCAACGCCGCGCTTAAACGATCACGGAAAGCATCGAACGTTTCCGCACCCGGCGGCGGATGCGCTACGGGATCGGCCCAGAAACGCCCCAGTGCATCGCCCTGCTCTTCAGCAATGCGCTCGATCGGCACGCCTTGCCAGCGGCCGAAATGGTATTCGGCCAGACGCACATCCAGACGCAGCGGCAGCCCGCGTGCAAGCGCTAACTCCCGCGCGAAAGCAGCGCAGCGCTGCAACGTCGAGGACACGATGATGTCCCACTCACGCCCTTCCACCGCTTCGCGCAATTGCGTCCAGCCCAATTCGCTCAACGCATCGTCGAGCTGCCCGCGGTAGCTGCGCTGTCCGGTATCGCCGTGACGCAGTAGTTCGATAGACATCGTCATGCGGTCGATACGCCCGCTTGTTCGAACGTGGCCATGCCGTTGTGCAACGCGCACGCCAGACGCAGCACCGGCACGGCGGTGGCCGCTCCGCTCGCTTCACCCAGGCGAAGACCGAGATCGAGCACCGGCTCGGCATCCAGTGCGCGCAGCAATCGCGCGTGCCCATGTTCTTTGGAGCGATGCGCAAACAGCAGCCAGTGGCGCACATCTGGATGCATCCGCACTGCCGTGAGTGCTGCCGTCGTGGCGATAAAGCCATCGACCAACACAGGTATGCCTGATTGAGCGGCAGCAATGCATGCACCGGCGAGCGCGGCAATTTCGAAACCGCCCAAGCAGCGAAGTTGTTCGAACGCGGTGGTCGCGGCTGCATGTTGCGCTAACGCGCGCTCGAGCACGGTCACTTTGTGCATGATGCCGGACGCGTCCAGTCCCGTACCGGCGCCCGCCAGGCTTGATGGCGGCTCGCACAGCAACGCACTTGCCAAGGCAGCCGCAGACGTCGTGTTGGCAATTCCCATCTCCCCACCGATGAAAAGTTGCGCACCCGCTGCCTTGGCTGCCTGCGCGCTCTCAGCGCCGACTGCCAACGCAACCTCCAGCTGCGCCATCGTCATCGCGGGGCCCAGACAAAAATTCGCTGTCGACGGCGCAATGATCGCGCGCCGCACCCCGGGGATCTCACCCGGATCGTTCACCGTACCGAGATTGACCACTTCCAGATTGGCACCCAAGCTGCGCGCGAGCACGCTGATAGCTGCACCGCCGCTAGCGAAGTTGCGCACCATCTCGCCGGTAACTACTTGCGGAAACGCGGAAACGCCTTCGTCTGCCACACCATGATCGCCGGCGAACACGCTGATCCACACGCGATCCACCGCGGGACTCGACGTGTGCTGCAAAGAGGCCAATTGGATGGCCAACGCCTCCAGCATCCCCAATGAACCGGGTGGCTTGGTCAACTGCTGTTGGCGCGCGGCAGCGGCGTCGCGCATCGCAACATCGGGCTGCACACAAGGCGTAGAGAGCCAATCGAGACTCATGGGTAAGTTCCTTTCATAGCGAGTGGCAAACCTGCCGCAACGAAGAGTACGCGCTCGCTCACGGCGGCGATGGATTGATGCAAACGTCCTGCCTCGTCGACGAAGCGGCGCGTCAGCGCACCCATCGGCACGACGCCCAGGCCAACTTCATTACTGACCATCAGCACGTCTCCAGGCAAGGTCGGCAACGTATCGAGCAATAGAGAACGCTCGTGCTCGAAACGCCGCGTACCGACGTCACCCAGCACATTACTGAGCCAAAGTGTCAGGCAATCGACGAGCACGCATCGATCTTGCCGCGCGTGCTCACGCAAGACATCGGCAAGACGTAGCGGCTCTTCAATGCTCAACCACGCGGCGGGACGACGCGCGCGATGGTGCGCGATACGAACCGTCATTTCCTCGTCCCCGGCCTGCGCAGTGGCGACATATACCACCTCGCGCCTGCTTTCGTGGGCCAACCGTTCTGCCAGCGCGCTTTTGCCCGAACGGGCGCCGCCGAGGATCAGAGTACGCATGTCGTCATTCCCAGCCATCGCCTCAGCATCGCAGTATCGAGATGCGCGTCGACCGCATCGGCAAGCCGGTCGATACTCGCTTCGCGCAATGCACGCACATCCACCTTGACTGCGTCGCGTGCACCAGCCCATTGCAGCAGGGCCTGCAAAGCATCGGGGTCATCGAACAATCCATGCAGGTAGCTACCTAGAATCTGGCCGTCCGTCGAGCGTGCGCCATCCGTGCGCCCGTCGTCCAGCAACGCAAACGGCTCTGCCAACGCCGGACCGCGGCTGACGCCGCAGTGGATTTCATAACCCTGCACGCTTGCGTTCACAAAAGCCAGGCGGCCGTGAGCACGATGCAGCTGTTTGCTCGGCTCGAGCGTCGTTTCCAGATCCAGCCAATTCAAACCATCGCTCGAACCGGGCTCGGCTTCGATGCCCTGCGGATCGTGCACCGTGCGGCCGAGCATCTGCAGGCCGCCACAAATGCCGATCACTTTGCCGCCATAGCGCAAATGCCTGGCAATCGCCGTATCCCAACCCTGCGTGCGCAGCCATGCAAGATCGGCACGTGTGGATTTGGAGCCCGGCAAGATAATGAGATCGCAGGATGGCGGTGCTTCTCCGGGACCGACGATGTGCAGATCCACCTGCGGATGCGCCAGCAGCGCATCGAAATCGGTGTGGTTGCTGATGCGCGGCAAAGCGGGCACCGCAACCCGCAGCATGGCGTCAGGTTTTTCGGCACGCTCGCGTGGTAACGCATCCTCCGCCTCCAGCTGCAAGCCATGCAAATACGGCAGAACGCCAAGTACCGGCTTGCCCGTCTCGCGCGCCAGCCAGTCGAGCCCAGGCTGCAACAAACCGAGATCACCACGGAATCGATTGATCACAAAGCCCGCGACGCGTGCTTGCTCGCTGGCCGACAACAGCGACAACGTACCCACCAAATGCGCGAATACACCGCCACGATCGATGTCGGCGATCAGGATCACCGGGCAATCCACCGCTTCGGCATATCCCATGTTGGCAATGTCGCGATCGCGCAGATTGATCTCGGCCGGGCTGCCCGCACCTTCCACGATCACGGCGTCATAGGTGTTGATCAACCGAGCATGCGATGCCAGCACCGCGTCGAAGGCGAGCCGCTTGTACTCGTGATAGTGGCGCGCGTCCATGTTGGCCACGGCGCGACCATGCACAATGACTTGTGCGCCGGTGTCGCTGTTTGGCTTGAGCAATATCGGATTGAAATCCACGTGCGGCTGCAGTCCGCAAGCCTGAGCCTGCACCGCTTGCGCACGCCCGATTTCGCCGCCGTCCACAGTGACCGCCGAATTCAGCGCCATGTTCTGTGGCTTGAACGGCGCCACGCGCACACCATGCCGATATGCCCAACGACACAGTGCGGTGACCAACGCGCTCTTGCCAGCATCCGACGTACAACCCTGCACCATCAGCACGCGCGCCGTCACGCCAACACCTCGGCAAGCGCACCATCAAGGCGTTCGAACGACGCGTCATCGGGAAGCAGACCGAAACGAAGACTAGACGGCGTATCGAACAAGCGAGTGAAGATGGCGCGTTTGGCGAGAGCGCGATGCAACGCAAGCGCATCGTCGCGCAGGTACCACTGAAATAATCCGCAACCTGCTGTGGGAACCAGACCGTGCCTCGTCAACAATGCGGCCAATCGCTGGCTTGCCAAAAGCAATTGCGATCGAGCCTGTGTCTGCCAGTGGCGATCGTTCAACGCCTGTTGCAGCACATAGCGCGTCGGTCCGCTCAGCGTCCACGGACCCAGCCTCTCTTGCAGCGCTTCAAGCCATGCCGGCGCTGCGCACACGAAACCGGCACGTGCGCCAGCGAGACCGAAGAACTTGCCCACCGAACGCAATACGATCAATCCGTCACGATCCGTGTATGGGCAAAGACTGTCCTGCGGCGTGACATCCATGAAAGCTTCGTCCACCACCAGCCAACCGCCGCGTGCTGCCAGCTCGGCGTGCACGCGTAGCAAGTCGTGCGGGTGAAAACGTTCGCCACCTGGATTGTTCGGATGGACCAACACCAACACATCCCATTGTTCCGAATTCGCCAGCAAGGCATCGGCCGCGTGGCGTTCCACATGATGCCTCGCGCGCTGCCACGCGTAAGCGTGCTCGGCATAACCCGGCGCGATGATTCCAACCCGCGAAGAAGAACGCAGCTGCGGCAATGCTTGAATGGCCGCTTGGGAGCCAGCAACGGGCAGCACATGCGGCGCGCGGTAATAAGCACGCGCCGCATCGATCACACCATCGTCGTCTTCCGGCAAGCGATGCCATGCGGACGGTGGAATGGCTGGCACTGGCCATGCGAATGGACTGATGCCGGTAGAAAGATCCAGCCAGTCTTCAAGAGGAATACCGTATTCGCGCGCTGCACGATGCAGGCGACCGCCGTGTTCAAGCATGTGCAGCCTCAAGCATCGCCATTCCAAGCAACAGCGCTACCGCCAACCAGACGATCACACCGTTACGCAACAGCACCAACGCGCGGAAAATCGATGTGGCGTTTGGCGGATCACCCAAGCCCAGTTCGGGACGCATCTCCCACACCCCGTGATAAGGCGCTGCGCCTCCCAGGCATACGTTCAGCGCGCCCGCGCCAGCGGCCATCACGGGGCCGGCGTTCGGACTGTCCCAGTGCATGGCTTGCGTACGCCAACAACGCATTGCGCCGCGGAAGTTGCCGCATAAGGCGTAGGTCAACGCGGTAAGCCGCGCGGGCAGCACATTCAGCACGTCGTCGATCCTTGCCGCAGCCCAACCGAAACGTTCGTAGCGTGGCGTGCGATAGCCCCACATGGCATCGAGCGTGTTCGCCCATCGGTAGAGCAATGCGCCCGGCGCGCCGAGCACGGCGAACCAGAACAGCGCACCAAACACGGCGTCGCTGCCGTTCTCAAGGACCGATTCCGTAGCGGCCGCAGCTACCTGGTTTGCGTCCAATACCGCGGTGTCGCGACTTACCATGCATCCTACCGCCTGACGTGCCGTGTCGAGATCGCCCGCCTCGAGCGCGGCAGCCACAGGGTGCGCATGCTCGCCAAGACTACGCAGGCCGAGCGTAAAATAAAGCACCAACACCGCGATGATCCACGACATCCACGCTGGTGTCGCCCGCTGCGCAAACCACAACAACAACGGCGACGGCAACACAGCTAGCGACCACGCCAGCACGCCGGCCCAACGCCGATCCGCATGCATACGTTTTTCGATCCAAGCCGCCACGTGGCCGAACGCCACCAAGGGATGCGCACGGCGTGGCTCTCCCAGCCATCGGTCAAGCAACACTGCCGCGAGCATGGCCAGTGCGATGCTCATGGCAGAAAGAGCCGCAATGCGGCAAGTGGATTCGACGGGAAGTAAAAGTGGACAAAGCTGGCCGTGAGTCGACGCTCGCGATAGACCGCCTCCTGACAAGGGCCTTGGTTCGGATTCGACGCCAGCGCCAAAGGCTTCGCGTCGATCCACGCCCTCGCATAGTGGAAGGTATGACCGCGCAAAGTGCCCTCGGGCATATCGACGCTTTGCAAACCCAACGCCACCAGACGCGACTGCAACACGGCGCGCCCGGAGAACAAGCCCGCCATCGACGCTTCATGACCGTGGCGATCAGCCAGTGATTCGAGAGCGAACAGAAGTCCACCGCATTCCGCCAGGATGGGTTTGCCAGCATCACGATGCGCGCGCAATGCCGCATGCAGATCGTGTCGCGCGGACAAATTCGCCAGATGAAGCTCCGGATAGCCGCCTGGCAGCCACACCGCATCGCAATCGGGCAACGCGTCGCCCGCCAGCGGCGAGAAAAAGCGCAACTCGGCGCCCGCTTCGCTGAGCAGATCGACATTCGCCGGATACAGAAAACAAAACGCAGCATCGCGCGCCACCGCGATGCGTTGTCCTTTCAACAACAACGGAACGGGATCGCTAGCCGATGCTGCGATGGCAACAGGCGGCGGCAGCGCGGTTGCAGCGTGTTTCGACCAAGCATCGGCCAATGCATCCAGGCGTACGTCGATATCGGCCAACTCGCCCGCAGCGATCAACCCAAGATGGCGCTCCGGCAACGCCAACGCCTCATCGCGCGGCAACGCGCCGAGCCAATGCAAGGATGAAGGAAGGCTCTCCTTCAGCAATTGCGCGTGATAGTCGCTGCCGATGCGATTGGCCGCCACGCCGTACATCGACAGACCTTCACGATAGGTAGCCAATCCGCAGGCGAGCGCACCGAAGGTCTGCGCCATGGCCGAACCGTCGATCACCGTCATGACGGGCAAATTCAGTTGTTGCGCCAGATCCGCACTCGATGGCGAGCCGTCGAACAAACCCATCACGCCTTCCACCAAAATCAAGTCGCATGCACCCGCAGCATCGAACAATCGCGCGCGCACATCCGCTTCACCACACATCCACAGATCCAACTGATAGGCCGGTGTACCCGCTGCACGCTCGAGCACCATGGGATCGAGAAAATCCGGCCCCGTCTTGAACACGCGGACACGTCGACCTTGTCGGGTATGCCAGCGCGCAAGCGCAGCGGTGACTGACGTTTTGCCTTGCCCCGATGCAGGTGCAGAGACCAGCAAAGCGGGGCAACGCCTGACGTCGTTCACAGCTCCACGCCCTTCTGCGCTTTGATGCCGGCATCGAAGGCATGCTTGACCACACGCATCTCGGTCACTGTATCGGCCACCGCAACCAATCCATCCGGCGCGCCGCGTCCGGTGATGACGACGTGCTGACGTGGTGGACGCGCAGCGACGGCCTCCAGCACTTGCTCAAGCTGTACGTATTGCTTCACCAGCGCGATGTTGAGTTCATCCAACAATACGAAGTCATAGGCGGGATCGGCGAGCATGCCGGCAGCAATCGCCCACGCTGCCTGCGCGGCAGCGACATCGCGCGCCTTGTCCTGCGTTTCCCAGGTAAAGCCCTCGCCCATCACGTGATAATCGAGCTGCTCGCCGGCAAGTTGCCGGAAGAACGCTTCTTCACCGGTGGAGAACGTGCCTTTGATGAATTGCACAACGCCGCACTTGAAGCCATGCCCCAACGAACGCGCCAGCATGCCGAAGCCCGACGAACTCTTGCCCTTGCCATTACCGGTGTTCACCACCAGCACGCCGCGATCGATCGTCGCGCGGGCGATCTTGCGATCGACGAGTTCCTTTTTGCGCTGCATGCGCTCGCGATGACGCTCTTCCGGTGTCATCGCTTCGTGCGAGGGACGATCACTCATGGACGCACCTGCCATGCGTGGCCGTCACCTCGGCGCACCATCCACATCGTGCATGCGTGCAACACCAAAGCGACGGCGACATAGATCAACGTGGTACGCACGAACAACGGTCCCCATTGCCACAGCCGCTCCAGATACTCGGCAACATGAGGATGCGCGTAGCGCCCACCGAGCCAATAGAAGGAACCATTGGATATCGCAAACGACAATGCCGCGCACACCAGCGCGACACCGAACGCACCCAGCAGGGAAACGACGCTTTCGTGAAGCTGGCTCGCGTACAAGCGACCGCCGTACCAAAGCACGGCATAAGCCAATGGCAGAAAGGCGTACGCCGCTGTCACGCAAAAGTCGCTGACGCCGGCATAGCGGACCGAAACCCAATCCAGGCCCACCGCCAGCAGGACAAAGAACACGAACGCCAGGTGACGGCGCAGATACAGCCCGCCCAGAAAGAACACCGCCATCGATGCATCCGGCAAGTGCATAAGATCGCCGAAATGCTTGAAGCGCGTGGTGACCATCAACAAGGTCAATAAGGCGAACAGGCCAACGAACGTGGATCGGGACAAGGACTTCATAAGCATCAACGCTCCATCACACAACCGCTCGCGCGGTATTCCTGACATGAGGACAGGTGAAGGAGACATGGCACCGGCTGCCGACGCAGCGGTCCCCGACGTGGCCCTCCGCCGTCCGGTTCTTCTACCTTGAGGCCGGTCTCCGGGCTTGTGAGCGAAGGGCGATACCTTCCCATCCACGCCTTCCCGCGCACGTGGCGCAGTGGCTCTATGTCGATGGCGTTGCTCATTTACCGTTGCGGGGGCAGCTCCGGAATGGCCATGCGCACTCGCACGGCGTCACCGGATTCCCGTTTCAACCGCCGACACACGCCGACAGTCACCTCAGGCGGGGGCATGGTAGTGCCTGCCTTCCTGCGCGCCTAGCCCGCGACATCGGTCCAAGCCTATACATCGCCTACACCCCAGGACGACGCATTCTTTCGGTCGGCGGGAGTGCGCGTGAATTCGCGCCGACGCCATCACCGCTTGGAGGCCACGTCACATGCACGGAAACAGGCCAGTAAACGCATGTTTAGGCTGGATATTCCCATTCGGACTTTTAGACGCCCAAACATCGGTTGATACCAAGCTGCTTTGTCACTAATCTGAAATTGTTGCAAAGCAACAAATACTTGCTAGGGGAAATACCGCATGAAAAAACAGCTTCATAAAACCAGAACCACGCCACTCGCTGCTGCCGTACTACTCGCGATCTGCGCCACCGCCTCCGCGCAGGACACCACCCCAAACCCACCTGCGCCCAGCAACACGAAAAGCCTGCAGGCCGTGATCGTCACCGGCACGCGAGCGCAGAACCGTACCGACAGCACCTCGCTATCGCCAATCGACGTGATCCCCGCCACTGCGCTACAGAGCACGGGCACCAACGAACTGGCCACCGCACTGGCTCGCCTCATCCCCTCGCTGAACTTTCCGCGCCCGGCGGCGACCGACACCACCGACTCGCAACGGCCCGCGCAGTTGCGCGGCCTGGCGCCGGACGAAGTGCTGGTGCTGGTCGACGGCAAGCGCTGGCACAGCAGCTCGCTGGTCAATACCGATGGCAGCATCGGCCGCGGCTCGGCACCGGTCGATCTGAACACCATCCCGCTGTCCGCGATCGATCACATCGAAGTGCTGCGTGACGGTGCATCCGCGCAGTACGGCTCCGACGCGATCGCCGGCGTGATCAACATCATCCTCAAGCACGGCGCCCAGGGCGGTTCGATTGAGCTGGATGGCGGCCAGTACGACAAGGGCGGCGGCCGGCAATGGCAGGGGTCGGCCAACTTCGGCATTCCGCTAGGTGGCGACAAAGGCTGGCTGCGTATCAGCGTGGACGACGGCCATCAGGATCCGACCAACCACGGCGGCGCCGATGTGCGGTATCCGCAACTGGGCGAGAAACAGGTGTTTGGCGACCCGTCGGTGAGCCAACACAACCTGTTCCTCAATACGCAGTACGACATCACCAACAATGTGCAGTTCTATGCGTTCGGCAGCTACCACGAGCGCGACGCGATTTCCGATGAGCTGTATCGCAACCCGTATTCCTACTCCGCTTCCGTAGCACCGGCGCTCAACGCGCTCTATCCGAATGGCTACCAGCCGCTGCTGCAAGCCCATAGCACAGATCAGGCCTTGGTTGCCGGCGTGCGAGGCACGGCGGATGGCTGGCGCTGGGATGTGAGCGCCAATTACGGCGGCAACCGCGTCTCGCTGGACACGATCAATACCGCCAACTACGCCTTTCTGCACGACTTCGGCTACACGCCCACCAGCTTCTTCGACGGCATCGTCTCGTCGGCACAGCAGGCGGTGGATGTGGATGTCGCCAAGGATCTGAATGTCGGCTGGTTGCCCAACGCGGTGACGCTGGCCTTCGGTGCGGAATATCTGCGCAATACGTACAGCATCGGCGCAGGCAATCCGGATTCTTACTACACAGGCAGTTCGGGCGTGAGCGGTGGTGCGCAAGGCTTTAGCGGTTACAGCCCCGTCAACACAGGCTCGTGGAGCCGTAGCGATATCGCCGAATACGTGAGTCTGGAAACCAACCTCACCGACAAGTTGGGCGCCTCCGTGGCCGTACGCCACGAGGACTATAACGACTTCGGCAGCACTACCTCGGGCTCGCTGGCGGCGCGTTACGATTTCACGGACCGCTTCGCGTTGCGTGCCAGCGCATCGACCGGCTTCCGCGCACCGTCGCTGGCGCAGGAAGACTATTCGCAGATCGGCTCGCTATACCTCACACCGAGCAATGCCGGTCCGGGCATCGCGCCCGGCATCTATCAAACAGGTCTGTTGCCCGTCGGCAATCCGGTGGCGCAGCTGCTGGGCGCTCAAGCGTTGCGGCCGGAGAAGTCGCATAACTACACCGTGGGCGCGGTGTTCAACCCGATCGATCCGCTAACGCTGACCTTGGACATCTACCAGATTCAGATCTACAACCGCATCGTGCTGTCCAGCACGCTCAGCGGCCTGAACGATCCGACGGTGGTGGACTATCTGGCCGCGAACGGCATTACCGACGTGGCTTACACCTCGGCGCAATATTTCACCAACGCCGTGAATACGCGCACGCAAGGCGGCGACATCGTCGGCAGCTATCGTTCGGATTTCGGTAACGGCGGTTTGCTTAACAGCACGCTGAGCTACAACTACAACCGCACCCAGGTCACCGGAGTCGCACCCAACCCGCCGCAGCTCGAAGCGCTGGGATTGGAGCTCGAACGCGTGAGTTATCGCGACATCAAAGGTCTGCTGGCCAACTCCACGCCGCGCAGCAAATTGATCCTCAACGAGAACTACACGCTGGGGCGTTGGGTATTCAACGGCAACCTGACGCGCTATGGCAGCTTCACTGCTTACAGCAACAGTACGTACCTGCTCAACCAGACCTTCAGTCCGCAATGGGTGCTCGATCTGGCGGGCAGTTACAACCTCGACAACTGGACGTTTACGTTAGGTGTGGACAACGCTACCAACAGTTATCCGGACAAGGTGATCGCCGCGAATAACACCAACGGCACCATCCCGTATTCAGAATTTTCACCCGACGGCTTCAATGGGCGTTACTATTACACCAAAGTGATCTATCACTGGTGATTCGACCCACTGCCAAATCCTGCGATGCATCGCATCGAACATCCCGGCTCCGGCCGGGATTTTTTTTGCGCCGCGCCTGCACGCGGTACATGCATTTACGAAAACCCCGGACTCATTGACGCGAATGAGTCCAGGGTCACGCATTTCTCGACGTCGCTATCAGCGACTCTGGAAAGTCAGATGTCCGTGCTCCGCGTCGACGGCGATGATCGCGCCGGGTGCGTAGCGGCCTTCCAGAATTTCCCTCGCCAGCGGGTTTTCCAGCTGCTGCTGGATGGCACGCTTGAGCGGACGCGCACCGTATACCGGATCGAAGCCGACGTTGCCCAACAAGTCCAGCGCCTTGTCGCCGATCTCAAGCTTCAACTGACGCTCGGCGAGGCGTTTTTCCAGGTAGGCCAGCTGGATCTTGGCGATCGCGCGGATCTGCTTTTTTTCCAGCGGACGGAATACCACCAGCTCGTCCAGCCGATTGATGAACTCGGGACGGAAATGCGCTTGCACCACGCCGAGCACGGAGGCCTTCATCTGCAGATAGTCGGCCTCCGAATCACCCGCCTGTTCCTGGATCATTTGCGAACCCAGGTTCGAGGTCATCACGATGACGGTGTTGCGGAAATCCACCGTGCGGCCTTGGCCGTCGGTGAGACGTCCATCGTCCAGCACTTGCAGCAGGATGTTGAAGACATCCGGATGCGCCTTCTCCACTTCGTCCAGCAGGATCACGCTGTACGGACGGCGACGCACCGCTTCGGTGAGATAACCGC
>JAATFF010000098.1 GCA_015655335.1 Lysobacterales bacterium
GGCGTTCTACCCCACACCCGTCGATAACGCCACGATCGCGCAGTGGAACGAACTGTTCGCATCCAATGTCCAGGCGCCGTTCTTTCTCGCTCAAGCCGCACTGCCGGCGCTGCGCGTTGCGCACGGCTCGATGGTGAATCTGGTCGACATTTATGCAGAGCGCGCGCTGGCCGACCACCCGATCTATGTGATGGCCAAAGCAGCGCTGGCTGCGATGACGCGCGCGCTGGCGATGGATCTGGGCCCGGACGTCCGCGTCAATGGCGTCGCGCCCGGCGCCGTGATGTGGCCCAGCGACGGCAAGCCTTACGCCGATCAGCAGGCGATGCTGGCGCGCACGCCGCTGCGCCGCGCCGGCACACCTGAAGATGTCGCCGGCGCCGTGCTTTGGCTACTGCGTGATGCGCCCTTCGT
Organism: Lysobacterales bacterium; assembly: GCA_015655335.1. Lineage (GTDB taxonomy): Bacteria > Pseudomonadota > Gammaproteobacteria > Xanthomonadales > Rhodanobacteraceae > Dyella_B. Next base: position 415 of record JAATFF010000098.1, read on the forward strand.
CACCGGACAGATCATCCACGTGGACGGCGGGCGCAGTATCTCGATCTGATCAGGATTTCTGGCGGAATGCCTGTTCCAGCAGACCCTGATCGAAGCCGCCACCTACTTCACCCTCTTCCGCATACCGATACAACGCGGCGGCGTAAATGCCTTGCAGCGACGATTGGATCATACCCAGAAGAATGAAGCCGACCAGCAAGATGGCACCCATCGTCACCATCGCCACAACCGAGTGCGATCCCGCCACGCCAATCATCAACAGCGCCGAAACCACGATAGCGGCGAACATGATCAAGCCGAATACGACACCGATGCCGCCATTGCCGATCAGATTTTCGCCCCAGGTGCGCTTGAGCAGTTCGACACTGCGCTGCACCGCATCCAGCGGGCCCACTTCTTCGCTCGCCAATACCGGGACGACGAGGAACGTCGCCACCGTCCAGGCCAGACCCAGCAAACCCACCACGAAACGACCGATCAGCCCCATGCGCTCCTGCAAGATGCGCAACAGCAAACCTACCGTCGCCGCGATCACCGCATAGCCGATGATGATGCCCAGGCGGGACTTTGCCACCGCAATGCCGTCGGCCACGCTGGCTGTGTCGCCGCGCAGACGCTGCAGTGCCACGCTGGCCAGGGCCGTGTTGAAAAAGATGATGACGGTGTACTGCACCAGATAAAACGCAAACATCAGCACGTAATAGATCGGCGAATGACCATGCGCGCCGACGTATTCGCGCATATGCGCATCGGACACGATGGAAAAGCCGATGGGGATCAGGAACGTCGCCGCTACAACCAATGTGCAGATGCCCGACATCAACGGAAACATCAACAGCGATTTATCCGAGCGCAACACGTCTGCACTCGTCTTCATCAATGCCCAACTTCGCGCAAACTTGCCAGCCATTGCATCCCCTCCCCTGTGTGAAAGGGTTTTCTACCATCAGGGGCAGTAGGGCGATAGTGCTGGGCGCTTCGCGAATTACAGAGGCTCGACCGCCAACGGCTCGCGACCAGCCGGAAACACGGCCCACAGCTCAGCCAGCGTGCGTCCGTCGACGGGATGCCGCAGGCCGGGCGCGATGTCAACCAGCGGCTTGAGCACGAAGGCGTGCTTCAATTCCTTGCGCGGAAGATCCAGATGTCCCGCCCCCTGCGTCACCAGATCGTCGTAAAGCACGATGTCCACATCGAGGGTCCGATCGGCATACCGCGGCACGTCGCGCCGTCGGCCATGCCGGTCTTCCAACGCATGCAGCCAATCATTGAGTACGGCAGGAGCAAGCTCCGTATCGAGGCCCACGGCGAGATTGATGAAATCGGCACCGTCGAAACCCACCGCCGCACTGCGATAAGCCGGCGATACATCGAGCGATCCGAAGCGGGCGCGCAATTCATCCAGCGCCACGCGCAGGTAACGATGCGGCTCCTGGTTGGAGCCCAGACTGAGATAGACGCGTGCCATCAATCCGGCCGTTTGCCGCGCTCGATGCACACGCCCACCGCCTTCGCGCCGCGCACAGCGCCGGGCTTGGACAGCTTCAGCCTTATCCACGCCACGCCGAATTCCTCGCGGATGATCGACGCGCAACGCTCGGCCAAGGTCTCGACCAGCCCAAAGCTCGACTCGCCGACATAGGCCATGAGTCGCTTGGACACTTCTTTGTAGTTGAGCGTGTGCGCTATGTCATCGCTGGCGGCGGGCACGGTGTTATCGAACGCCATCTCGATATCGAACGACAGCGTTTGGCGCACGCGCCGCTCCCAGTCGTAGATGCCGATGACGGTATCGATGCGCAGATCTTCGATGAAAACGATATCCATGCGTGCAAGAGTCGACGATGCGGGCGATGCGATCAAGCAGCTGGAGGCAAGGTCTGCAAATCCCAGCGCGGGAACACCTGCACCGACGCATCCTGATGCTGGCCATGCGCCAACCGGATGGCCCCGGCCAGCGCGATCATCGCGCCGTTGTCGGTGCAGAACTGCAGGCGCGGGAAATAGGTCTTGAATCCATCCTTGATACCGGCAGCCGCCAGCTCTTCGCGCAGCCGTCGATTGGCACCCACGCCACCGGCGATCACCAGTCGCTTCGCACCGGTTTCCGCCAGGGCGCGGCGGCATTTGATCAGCAAGGTATCGACGATGGCTTCCTCGAAGGCACGCGCGATATCGGCGCGCGTCTGCTCGCCCTGATCCGATTGCTTCCAAGCCAGCAACACCTGGGTCTTCAACCCCGAAAAACTGAAATCGAGCCCGGGGCGGTCCGTCATCGGGCGCGAGAAGCGAAATGCGCCCGGCCTGCCGGTGCCGGCCAGCGCCGCCAGCGCGGGGCCACCCGGATACGGCAGACCCATCAGCTTGGCGGTCTTATCGAAGGCTTCGCCCGCTGCATCGTCCAAGGTGTCGCCCAGGATCCGGTATTGCCCGACCGCCTGCACCTCCACCAGCATCGAATGACCGCCCGACACCAGCAAAGCGATAAAGGGCGGCTCCGGCGGATCGTCCTCCAGCAGTGGCGCCAGCAGATGCCCTTCCATATGGTGCACGCCGATCGCCGGCACGCCCAACGCCCAGGCCATCGCCCGACCCGTGGCCGCACCCACCAGCAGGGCGCCGACCAGTCCGGGACCGGCGGTATAGGCCACGCCGCCGAGATCGGCCGGGGTCAAACCGGCCTGGGCCAAGGCTTCGCGCACCAGCGGCAACAGCTTGCGGACGTGATCGCGGCTGGCCAGCTCCGGCACCACGCCACCGTAATCGGCATGCAGCTTGATCTGGGTATACAGCGCATGCGCCAGCAGCCCATGGCCCGGGGCCTGCGGTTCCCAGCGCAGCAACGCCACGCCGGTTTCGTCGCAGGAGGTTTCGATGCCCAAAACCGGGCGAGGGGTGGTGGTTGCTGTCATGCTCGCTCGGATGCAGTTGGGCCCGATATAGGGGCAGAAGGAGCCACGAACAGGGTTCCAAGGTGCCTGAATCGAATCTCGATTCAGCCTGAAATGGTATCGATAAAAGCCGAAACCCGCATGCGCGCATCGGCTGGGATGAGCCTGCCTGCCTATCATCCCCTCATTTCGGTTGCTTTTGCCTTTGAAATCTCCACCTACCTGAGGGTATACTTTGCGGCTCGCCCGGCTCTGCGGGCGCGTTTACTATCCGGAGTTTCCATGCCCAGCGTAAAAGTCCGCGAGAACGAGCCGTTCGAACTCGCCCTGCGTCGCTTCAAGCGCACCTGTGAGAAGGCCGGCGTGCTCGCCGAGACCCGCAAGCGCGAGTTCTACGAAAAGCCGACCCAGGAGCGCAAGCGCAAGCGCGCTGCCGCCGTGAAGCGTCACTTGCGCCGTCTGTCGCGCGACGTTTCGCGCAAGACCCGCCTGTACTGAGCTCGGTCCGCCTCGGCGGACCCCGGTTCGGGCGCGTTACGCGCTGAACCTACGTATCGCTTGCAGTCGGCGCGTCCACTCGCTGCCTCCTGTGAGCTAGGCACTTGCACTGGCCGACGTTGCCCCGCAACGCCGGCTTTGTGCTTTCCGAAGGTGTCTTTCCGAAGGAATTTTGCCATGTCGCTTAAGCAACAGCTCACCGAAGACATGAAGACCGCCATGCGCGGCGGCGACAAGCACCGCCTGGGCGTGATCCGGCTGATGCTGGCCGCCATCAAGCAGCGCGAAGTGGACGAGCGGATCGAACTGGACGATACGCAAGTCCTGACCGTGCTGGAAAAGATGCTCAAGCAGCGCAAGGACTCGGTCACCCAATACGCCGCCGCCGGCCGTGAAGATCTGGCCGACGTCGAGCGCGCCGAAATCGTGATCATCGAAGCTTACCTGCCCGCCAAGCTGAGCGAGGCCGAGATCGAAGCCTTGATCGACGCCGCGATTGCCGAAACCGGTGCCAGCAGCGCGCGCGACATGGGCAAGGTCGTCGCCCTCGTCAAAAACAAAGCTGCCGGCCGTGCGGACATGGGCCAGGTCTCGGCGCGCATCAAGGCGCGTCTGGGCGGTTAACTTGTTCCCAATGCTTTATGGCGCTGCGTATCGGTGGCGCCGTATCCACACCCATCCCGTTTAGATAGGCTAAAGCACGACGCGACAAGGTCGCGCGTAACGGGAGAACTTATGCATCTCATCAAGTGGGCCATCATCTTCGCCATCGTCTCGCTGGTCTCCGGCTGGCTCGGCTTCGGCAGCTTGTCCGGTGTCACGGCCACGATTGCCAAGGTGCTGTTCGCCATCTTCGTGATCATCTTCCTGATCGTGATTCTGGCGGTGGTCGGTCTGATCCATCTCTTGTAGATATTCGATCGGCACCACGGATCGGATCCGATTTCATGCCGGCGTCCGGCTAGACTAGCCGGACTATGCGCGGCCGCATCCCCGACAGCTTCATCGACGAACTGCTTGCCCGCGTCGACATCGTCGACGTGATCGAGCGGCGCGTGCCGTTGAAGAAAGCCGGACGCGAATGGACTGCCTGTTGTCCGTTCCACAATGAGCGCACGCCCTCGTTCTACGTCAGCCCGGCCAAGCAGTTTTTCCACTGCTTCGGCTGCAGCGCGCACGGCAGCGCGATCAAGTTCTTGATGGACTACGAACGGCTGGAATTTCCGGATGCCGTCGAAGAACTGGCGCAAGCGGTCGGACTGAAAGTGCCTTACGAAGGCAACCGCGACAACGCACCACGCGAAGACAAAACCGATCTCTATGCCGTGCTGGATGCCGCCGCGCGCTGGTACGAAGGTGAGTTGCCCAAAAGCGAGGACGCCAAAGCCTATTGCACCAAGCGCGGACTGGATGCCGATACGATGGCACGCTTCCGCATCGGCTGGGCGCCCGCCGGCTACGATGGCGTGATTCGCTCGCTAGGCACCAGCGAACGGCGCATGCAGCTGCTGACTGAGGCCGGCATGATCGCCAACAGCGAACGCGGCAGCAAATACGACCGCTTCCGCGAGCGGCTGATGTTTCCGATTCTGGACCGCCGCGGACGCGTTATCGCGTTCGGCGGACGAGTGCTCCAGTCGGAGCAAGGCCCGAAGTATCTGAACTCGCCAGAGACTCCCCTCTTCCACAAAGGCCGCGAGTTGTTCGCGTTGTGGCAGGTAAAACAGGCCAACAGCAATCTTCCGCGCATCGTGGTGGTGGAAGGTTACATGGACGTGATCGCCCTGCATCAGGCCGGCCTTCCGATTGCGGTGGCCACGCTGGGTACGGCGACCACGCCCGAACACACCGAAGTGCTGTTTCGCGCCGCGCCGGATGTGGTGTTTTGCTTCGACGGCGACCGCGCCGGGCGCGCCGCAGCATGGAAAGCGTTGGAGTCCGCGCTGCCGCGTTTGCGCGATGGACGTCAGGCGTATTTTCTTTTCCTGCCCGACGGCGAGGATCCGGACACACTGGTGCGCAAGGAAGGCAAGGAAGGATTCGAGAAACGTCTGCGCGAAGCAACGCCGCTCTCGGCATATTTCTTCGGCGAACTCTCCCACGATGTCGACATGGCCAGCCTCGACGGCCGCGCACGCCTGGCCGAACGGGCACGCCCGCTGATCGCGCGCCTGCCCGACGGGGCGTTTCGCGATCTGATGGCGCAGGAATTGGAAAAGCGCAGTGGCGCACGCGCGGTGCTGGAGCCCGATTCGAATGCACGACGCGCCGTGCAACGACCCGTGGCCGTGCAACGTTCGCTCGTGCGCAGCACCATCGCTCTTTTGCTAGCGCAGCCCGGGCTCGCCGACCAGGTGGACAAGCCCTATAGCTTCCTGCGACTCGATAAACCCGGCGTGGAACTGCTCGCCGAACTGCTGGACATGGCCCGCGCGCGACCCGGCATCAATCCGGCGATGCTGGTGGAACACTTCAGCGAACGATCCGAATACGCCGCGCTGCAAAAGTTGATGGCGGCCGCTGTCGTGGGTGAACCCGATGCTCAACGCACGGAATTTTTTGACGCTCTGGCAAAGATGGAGCAGCAGGCCATTACGCAACGCCGCGATGCGCTCGTCACCAAGAATCGCGAAGGCACACTCAGCGATGTCGAAAAGGCCGAACTGCGCGAGCTATTGGCCGCACGCGTCCCTGCGCCGACGGCTTCATCGTGAATCGCCGACATCACGGCGTGTCGCAGGATGCGATCCTATGCGCCCATACTTCGACACAAAGGATCGTCGATGGATCTGCTTGAGCGACTGATCAGCGTATTCGCCGAAAACGGCTATGTCGCGGTGTTCGTCGCATTGCTACTTTGCGGCGCGGGCATTCCCATTCCTGAAGACATCACGCTGGTCGCCGGTGGCGTCATCGCAGGTCTCGGCTACGCCAACGTGCATGTCATGGCCGCCATCACCATGGCTGGCGTGTTGATCGGTGACGCCGGCATGTTCTTGCTAGGCCACCACTTTGGGGAACACCTGCTGCAATGGCGGCCCATCGCGTGGCTGATGCCACCGCGGCGCTACGCAAAGATGCAGGAAAAGTTCGAACGCTACGGCAATCGGCTGATGTTCTTCGCACGCTTTCTGCCGGGTATGCGCACGGCCGTGTACATCACTGCCGGCGCCACGCATCGCGTCACCTTTATGCGGTTCTTGCTGCTCGATGGTTTGGCGGCGCTGATCAGCGTGCCGTTTTGGGTGTACCTGGGCTACTTCGGCGCCAACCGGCACGAATGGCTGGTGATGTGGATACGCCGCGGGCAAAGCAGCCTGTGGGTACTCGGCAGCGTGGTTGCATTGGTGGTTCTTGTGCTGTGGTGGCGTCACCATCGGCGCAAGTCGCGTAAATAGAGTGCCGTGAGCAAGACGCGAAAAACACCACGCGTCTCGCCTTTCATGCATTTGCATCGACCCTTATAAGACGCGCTAACGCGCGCCCGTCTCGCCTGTACCCGGCAATGGCATATGCAGATCCGCGCTTAAGGTTTGCATGCTCTGCTGACTGACTTGAATAAGCCCGCTGACCGGCGAATCAAGATCCGCAATCAGGCTGATCGCGATGGAGACCATAAGCACCGGCACGAAAGTAGCCAAAGTCGCACGATGGCGTTGCCCATAACCGACCACCACCGACGTCATCAGCGATAGCATCGCCAACAGCATCCAGATGTCCCAAGGGATGCGATTCAATCGGGCTGCGACGCGCCTCCCATCCAGATCGATCATGTCGTTCAACGCCGATGCGTAGATGCTCACGATGGGCGTGGGCGTCTGTTGTGCTTCGGCGGTTACGTCAGACCACAATTTGTCCTGGATTTGCTTGGAACGCTTGGCCGCGTTGCCTCGGTCATTTTCTTCCGCCGCATTGCCAAAGATGGCAATGCGCGAATCGACGTAGTCGCGCAGCAAACCCGGTGCGGTAGTGCGCACGGGTTCGGCTTGCATTCCCGCGCGCAAGTAAGCCGTACCGATGGCGTTGGCCTCATCGATCACCAGCTGTTTGCGTTCGTCGAAACGACTTACTCCCATCGACATGGCAAAGCCAAGCAGCAAGCTCAGCAGTAAGCCAATCTGGTTGCGCGTTTCGTGGACCTGCTTTTCCCATTCCTTATCGTCGCGATCCTTGGCCAGCACGCGCAAACGAAATCCCACTTCGTGCGCCGCCAGCAACACCGCGGTCGCGACGAAAAACAATGCGATGGGGCGATCCAGCAAATACAACATGGCGTCTTGTCCCTCGTAGCCCATGGGATGATGGCCTCCGCTTGGTGTGACGTTCTTACAGCCGGTGGATCCGACAACCCTCGAAGCCATTCTTACCCATGAACAGCCTGTCGATCATTAGGCCGGCGCCCTGGTCAAAGCCGCTACATCATGGCGATTCCACCAGCCGCCGCCCAGTGCCTGGAACAAGGCCACGGTGTCGGAATAGCGGTTCGCTCGCGCCAGGATCAAGCCGAGCTCGGCCTGCCGGTAGGTCACCTGCGCGTTGAGCAAAACGGCCATGCTGATATCGCCCAAGGCATATTGGCGCTGAGCGATAGCAAGGCTGCGCGCGGCCGCCTATTCGGCACGCGCGCTGGCCGCCATCGCCTCCGCATCGGACTGCACGGCGTGCAAGGCGTCGGCGACGTTTTGCAGGGCCGACATCACGGTGCTGCGGTATTGCTCGGCCGCCTGCCGATAGGTAGCCTCGGCCGCGCGCTGTCGATGCTTCAGCGTGCCGCCGCTGAAAATCGGCGCGGTGATCGCCGCACCAAGATTCCAGAAACCCGTGCCGGAACCGAACAGGTTGTGCATCTGATCGGTCGCGCTGCCCCAGTTCGCCGTGATGTCGATGTTCGGCAGACGCGCGGCGAACGCCACCCCAACCTGCGCGCAAGCCGCATGCAGCTGCGCATCGGCCATACGCACATCGGGTCGCTGCTCGACCAATCGGGCAGGCAGACTTAACGGCAGATCTTGCGGCAGCTGCAGATGATCGAGATCGAAGCGCGCCGGTACATCCTGATCGGGCGAGCGACCGCTGAGCACCGCAAGCAAATCGCGTTGCTGCGCCAGCTGCCTCTGCAGCGGTGGCAATGTAGCGCGCGTCTGTTCCAGCGTGGCTTCCTGAGACGCGATATCGCTCTCGGCCACGTCGCCCAACGCCATCTGCCGACGATGGGTGTCGAGAATCTTCGACTGGCTGTCGATGATGTCTTGTGTGGCTGCAATCTGCGCGCGCAGCGACGCCTCGCCGACCGCAGCGTTGACCAGGTTGGACGTAAGCGTGAGGTACGTCGCCTCCAGCTGGAATCGCTGCGCATCCGCCTGCGCCACCAGCGATTCCACCTGACGCCGATTGGCACCCCACAGATCCGGCGTATAGGAAATGCTCAACTGCGCGGTGGTGAGGTTGTACAACGTGCTGTTGTCGGCAATACCGCTGGATAGCACGCTGCCCGTCTTCTGACGTGTCGGGTCCAAACCCGCACTCACCTGGGGAAAGTACGCACCGCGTTGTGCACGCACGTTTTCCTCGGCCGCCACCAACGCCTGTTGCGCAGCGGCCAGATCGGGATTGTTTTTAAGCGAATCGTCGATCAGCGTGTTCAAGGGTTCAGAGTGAAACAACGTCCACCACTGACCGGGAATATCCATCTCCTGCACGAATTGTTGCGCGTTGCCGTCAGGCCCTGGCGTCGAAGCCGTGGCCTGCTGCATCGGCGTGGGTGCATAGCTCTGACCGGCCGGCGCTGCGGGCCGTTGATAGTCGGGGCCGACTGCACAGGCGCCGAGCGCGAGCACGCTGCCTAACGTGAGCAGCGCGCGACCGACGTGCCGCGTTGTCATGATGGGGATGGCGCGCATAGTCAGATCTCCTCCACCGACGGCGGGACACCCTGATGCTTCTGAATGAGGCGTTCAAGGGCGAAGTAAAAGCCGGGCAGAATAAACAGCGTCAGCAGAGTCGCAATCGGCAAGCCGCCCACCACTACTGTCGCAAGACCTCGCTGCACATCCGTGCCAACGCCCGTGGCAAGCGCCGCCGGCAGCATGCCGACGCTGGCGACCGTCGCGGTCATCAACACGGGACGGAATCGTTCGGCGGCACCGACCAGCACGGATTCTCTCAGCGACATGCCTTCTCGGCGTACGCGGTTGATGTTCGACACCATGATGATGCCGTTCTGCACCGCCACGCCAAACAGCGCGATGAAACCGACCGCGGTGGCGATATTCAGCGTTTCGCCGCGCAAATGCAGCGAAATCAAACCACCCACCGTCGCAAGAGGCACCACCGCCAATACCAGGAACGCCTGATGCAGCTTGCCGAATTCGGCAAACAGCAGAATTGCCATGATCACCATGACCATGCCCATCACCACCGCCAGACGCGCTTCGGCGCGTTGCTCGTTCTGGAAGTTGCCCGCCCACTCCAGGGAGTTGACCTGTTTGTCGTAATGAATCTTCGCATCGATTTGCTTCTGCGCATCGGCGAGGTATTCCGACAGTGCGCGGTCGCGGTTCTCGATGCCAATGGTCAGTTCGCGATGGCCTTGCTCGTGCGAAATGGTGCTTTCGCCGCTCTGCATACTGATGTGCGCCACCTGTTTCAGCGGAACCTGTGCTCCGCCAGCCGAGGTCAGCGGCAGTTCTCCGACGGCCTGTAAATTGTTGGCGACATCGTTGGAGACACGCGCCGTGACGTTGTAAATACGGTCGCCCACGTATACCTGGGTGATGGGCGCGCCACCAATGGCGGTCTGGATAAGACTGCTGATGTCGCCCACATTGATGCCATAACGTGCGGCCGCATCGCGATCGGTCGTAATCGCTAGCTGCGGTATCGGTGGCTCCTGGAAAATCGAGGCGTCGGCCGTGCCGCGTACGCCCTTGAGCACATCCACGATCTGATCGCCGATGTGGCGCATTTCCTTCAAGTCGTCGCCGTAGATGCGCAGCACGAGCGGACTGTGCGCACCGCCGATCATGTCGTTCTCGCCGTCGACAATCGGCTGGCTGATGCCGACGCTGATGCCGGGAATCTGCTGCATCCGCGCGTTGAACTTGCGCAAAAACTGCGCCTTGGTATCGCCGTTGGCCCACTGACTATAAGGTTTCAGCCCTACCCCAGACTCCACGTGAGACGGCGTCCACGGATCAGAACCAGTGTCGTTGCGTCCGAGCTGGGTCACGACGTACGACACTTCCGGAAATTCGCGCACGATCTTA
>JAATFF010000159.1 GCA_015655335.1 Lysobacterales bacterium
AGCAGCTTCAAGACCGGTCCGTTTGCGAACATCGAATATCAGAACATCAAGATCAACGGTTACAGCGAAGGCGGTAACGACGCTACGGCGATGTGGTTCGGTCGCCAGGAACGCAATGCGCTGATCAGCACGCTGGGTTGGCGTTTGGAAGGTGGCAACTGGCAGGTACAGAGCATGACCTTGTCGCCTTACGCCGAGCTCGGCTGGAACCACGACAGCCGCGCCAGCACTGATATGGTTACGGCTGGGCTAACCACCATGAATGGCAGTTTCGACATGGCTGGCTTTACTCCCGATAAAAACTGGGGCGAGGCGAGCGTGGGTTTGTTGGCGCAGATCACACCCAATATTTCGGGTTGGGTCGGCTACAACGGGCACTTCGCCGATAACAGCCAGCGCTACAACAGCATCAACCTGGGTATGAAGTTCGGCTTCTAAGCCGACTTCAGCGACAACAAAAAAGCCGTCCGCTATGCGGACGGCTTTTTTATCTTCCGGTTTCGTGCGGAGGCTTATTTGCCTTTGCCGCCCGTTGTCATGTTCAAGATGTCGCTGGCTTGCTGCTGCAGGTTTGCTGCATCGCTATCGCTCAATGCCTGCGTGTTGCCGCTGGCGTCATGCGTCTTCAGCACCAGCGAACCATCGTCACCCCAGCCTGCGGTATCCACCGATGAAGCCCTGGCGGTCGAGCTGGATTTCTTTTGCTGCTGGACCACCCACGGCTTGCCGTTCTTGTAGGCGTAGTCGGTGCTGGTGAAACCCTTATCACCGTAATCGACCAGCTCGCGGATGAATTTCACTTCGCTGCCGTCACGGAACACCTGCCACGCGCGCGATGCATTCGGCTCGAGCTTGGTACCGGTCGAACGCTTCATGCCGCCGATCTGCCGCTGCACATTTTGGAACGCGACGAGCATCTTTTCACCCGGCGTTTGTTCGGGCGCCAACTCCACCGCAACGCTGGCGGTCGGGTGGCCTTGCGTCAGCACGGGCGCCTGCAACGGCATCGTGTAATGACGATCGCCGTCGGTCAGCGTGGCCTGCACGATGTAGAGATCGTTGGGCACAACGTTGGCCGCGCTGAAGTCCAGCTCGAACGGCTGCGGGAACGTCGTAGCCGGCGCGATGGTCTTGGTGGCCAGCGGGGCAGAACCCTGCGATGTCACGTCGATCAGGCTGATCTCAAGCTTGTCCTGATCGGATGGCTTGATGTCGCCACGAAGAGTGACCGTACCCGAAACACTCGTGGGAGTAGTCGCGGGTGCCGTGGCGGCCGTGCCGTCCGTCGCGGTCGACGATGACGGATTGGAAGAATTACTGCAGCCGGTCAGTGCAACCGCTGCCACTGTCATCAGCGACCAAACAACGCTGCGCATGGATGAAACCTCAGGTTTGGATCGATTTGAACGCAAAGCCTAGTGACGCTTCAGCGCCGCAAGCATTCGCGGGGGAGCCTCTGAGAATAGCCGAAAGTCACGGCATGGAAAAGTCAACCGGGCAAACACTCCATTCGCCGGCGTATGTAAGCGCCTGAATCGTAGGCTTATCGCAGCAAAAAGCCGCCGGATGTTATCCAGCGGCTTGTCGGCCCGGGGGTAGAAACGGCCAAACGTCTAGACCTTCCGAGCGATACCTTGCCTGGCATCAGTAATCGTAGGTGACTCCGAATCGAACATAGCGCGGGGTCTGCGAACTGATCGGGCGCAGATAGCTGGCACTTGAGGAGACCGCGTAGACCTGCGTGGTCTTTTGCGAATCGAACACGTTGTACACCATGGCGCTGAAGCCCAACTTCTTGCCCGCCCAATCCGGACGGTACTCAGCGCCCAAGCTCAGGTTGTACGTCCACGGATTGCGTTGCAGACCAGGCGGCGACGGCTTGCCATCGCAGAAATGGTAGAAAGATCCGTAGCCGAGACCGGGATTGGTCTGATCTGCACCATAGAAACCCAGGCAGGTCTTGGGCGTGCCCGACAGGATCGCTAGGTTGGCGGAAACCATCCATTCCGGTGCAATCTGATAGGAACCAAATGCCTTGATCTGATGGCGGATGTCGTTGGCGAGCGCGCCGTTGGCGTAGTCCATGACTTGGGCGTAATCCCAATCCACCGTGGCGGATACGTCCGTCTGGCCGATATCCGAACGAACCTGTCCTTCGGCGTTGCCATAGCTGCGCGAATACAGGTAATCGATCTTGCCGTACCACCTGCCGTCGAACGGATGCTCCAGATAGGTGTTCAAGCCGTAGTAGTGACGCTTTATGTCGGTGTGGAAACCGAAGTCCTTGGTCCAGTCCATCGGAACGGTGTAGTAACCGCCGGCAAGCTTCGGGATCAGGAAGTACGACGAGTTGCCCGGATTGATCAGGTAGCTGCCCGGAATCAGCGCCGCGTTGTAGGTGCTCGGGTCGATGCCCATCTTGTTCATTTTTTCGATGATCGAGACGTTGTCGCCGACATCGTCGATGGCATTGCGCAGATCCCGGTACGTTGCCTTGACGCCATAGACCCATGCGTCACCAAGCTTCTTGTCGAAGCCCAAGATGTATTCGTCCTGGTATTCCGATTTCAGGTTGGTCGATGCGGAGGTATGCGGATCGCGCGGCTGACCGTATTCCTGATTGGCGGAGAACGCCGCGCCGGGACCCTTGCTAGTATCGATGGGCTGCAAGCCGGTGGGAATGCCGTTCGCGTCGATGCCCGTATAGGTGTAGTACTCGCGGGTGTACAACGACGAGCCTGCCGAACGCAGCGCCACGCTGGTCGGTAGCGCGAGGTAGTAGCGCCCGGCATTGCCGTAGACCTTGAAACTGGAATCACCGTTCACGTCCCAACTAAAGCCCACGCGCGGCGCCCATTGCGGTTTGGTTAGCCGTAGATAAGGCTGGCCGCCCGCGTTGTAGTTGGTGAACTGATCGTTGCGCAGACCCAGTTTGACCAGCCAGCGATCGTCGATCTGCCAGCTATCTTCGATGTACTGCGCACGCTGCGCCACACGTACGGATGCGTTGTCGTGATAACGGTAGCGCGCCACGTAGTAACCATCGTTTCCGGGCGCGGCGACCCAGGGCGAGTTCTGCCAATTGGCTGACGTGCCAGGGCCGCCGATAATGTAACTGCTCGGCAAACCTACACCCGAGCTATTGGTCAGCTGGTTGTATTCCCACGCATAACCCAAACCCGTCGCAGGAAACATCGTGCCACCATCGATGTCGCTTTCGTTCATGTTGTCCAGACCGGCGGTCAGCGTGTGATCGCCGAGCTTGTAGCTCAGGTCGATGCGCAGATTGGTGCTGACGGAACGGTGATTGGGCAACGCGGTCGTCGAGACGGTTTGGTTGTTGGTGATCGGATTGCCGCCGGTATAGGCGGGGTTTTCGTTTTCCGTCGTGAACAGATACGGATACGTCGGATCGAAGCCTGGCGTTTGGCTGTAGTACGTGCCTTTCATCTTGCCGTACATCGCCGTCAGGGTCAGATCATCGGTGATGTAGCTGGTGAACTTGGCCGAATACATGTCGGCACCGTTCTTGGTCGACGTGTCGAAGCTGTTGAAATCGCCTTGCTTGAGCGTCGAATAATCGAAGTTGTAGAGCGAGCCTTGATACGAGGACTTGTTGGACACGCCCGTCAACTCAAGGATGTTGCTGTCGTTGATGTTCCAATCCAACTTGGCGTACCACTTCGGATTGTCCAGCTTGGCGTGGTTCTCGAAAGGCGCGCTGTTGGGGCCGACACCCGCCGCCGCCGTGCCGCTGGTACCGGTGCCCTGCGAGCGTTGGCCTTCCACCGCTGCGAAGAAGAACAGTTTGTCCTTGATCAGTGGACCGCCGACATACGCGTCCACGGTGGTGGTCCACGACTTGTTGCCTTGGCGATACTGCCGCAGCTGGCCTTGCGAACCGTCTTTGTTGACGTAGTAATAATTCTTCGGATCAGCTTCCAGGCCGGTCGGCGTCCACTCGATCTGGCCACCAAAATGCCACGCGTTGGTTCCGCGTTTGCCAACCTGATTGATCACGCCGCCGTCGGAACGACCGTACGCCGCACCGTAACCGCCGCTGAGAATTTCCTGCTGATCGATCGCGCCGTAAGGCAACGTCAAGCCACCGAAGCCGCTAAGCGGATCGGTCGTATTGAAACCGTTGATGTAATACGCGTTCTCCGTCACCGAGGAGCCACCGAACGACACCAACGGACCGCCCAGGCTGCCCGTGAAGTAGCCGCTGCCCTGGACCACACCGGGCGCCAACAAGGCGATCGCTTCGGCGCTACGCGCCAGTGGCAACTGCGCAAGCTCTTGAGAGGTGATGACCGTGCGCGAGTCCACGCCGCTGACGTCGATTTGCGGCAACGCATTCGCGGTGACAGTGAGGGTTTCCAGACTCTTCGCGCCCGCGGCGCCAGACGCCCCCGCAAAGGAGACATCGGTACCCGCACCGACGCGCAAGGTGACATTGGAGCGCGAGTCGACAGCCTTCCCGTCGCGCATCAGCGTCACCGTATAGCTCCCCAGCGGCAATGAGCCGACGGAGTAATGCCCTGCCGCATCGATGCCCGCTTCGCGCGTGACGCCGGTCGAGCTCTTGATCACCACGCTCTGGCCGCTACCGGCCGGAACCTGGCCGAAGATCGAACCGGTGGTCGACTGGCCGATAGCCAGCCCGGTGAAGCCCAAGCCTAGCGCCAAGGCCAGCGCCTTCGGACGGAGGAAGGTACCGCGTGTGAAATAACGCCTGGTCATCTAAATATGTCTCCCCATATTTGGCCCCCGCAGGTCGGGAAGCCGGTCTGTCTTGATTGCCGGTTGCGACCAGCCCGGAGACCGCCGCAGTTTCTTGCCCTGTTGACGGCTCCACGTGTCAACCTCGGCTGAACTGACGCGTTTATCCGCCCAAGGATGACTTGAAGCGTGTCGCCTTTCGCAAGTTAATACGAAAATATCTCAAGAACTTACTGTGGTCAACATTGCTGTAACAATTGATCTACATAGAAAAACAAGGCAGCCAGTAAAATTTTGCCGGCCAAACGTCAGAAATTACCGCGGAAATTTGCGATGAATCTGCAAATAAATACGATTCCTGAGCTCTCCTCAACCTTCTCCGATCGCATTAAATTGCTGATCCAGCGAGTGGGAAGCGTCACGGAGATCGCTCGCATGTGCGGCTTTTCAGAGGGCGTCGTGCGCAGTTGGCGCGATGGCAATACCGACCCCTCGCGCGCGCGGTGCGTCACCCTGGCGCGTACCTTGGGGATTTCCCTGGTATGGCTGGTGGCCGGCGAGGGGTCGATGCAGGTCGATCCGAACACACTGATCCCCGATGACACTATCGGCAGCAGCTCTGAGACCATCTCGCCCCAGCGGCATCGCTCCAAGCTACGCACTGCCGCCGATACGTTGGAAGCCAGCGGCATGGCCATGGATGCTCAGCGACTCAACACCGCGCTTCGGATCTTGCAATCGGAGCTGGATCTGGCCGACAGCCGCCTGACCTTGGCAGAAAATTCCGACATGCTGGCTGAGCTTTACGAGATCCTCGGCCCAGGCGGTAACGACGTCGACGCTTCGGCGATGGTCGCCTTCAACCACCGCCTCGCTGAGCGCCTGAAGGGCAGTCGTCTTGCTGGACGCATGACTTCCTAAGAGTCCGTGGATCGACCATAAAAAAAGGCAGCCCAACGGCTAATGCTGTTCACTTAAGCATTGCATCGTAGCCAAGGCATCCCAAGAATCCGGTCTTCACGTGTTGAAGGCCGGATTTTTTTGTGTCCATGCAAAGTGTTCTGTTTGATATCGATGAGCTGCACTCGTTTTCTGATCTGAGTACCTTCGCGCAGCACATTGCGGTGGAGTGGGTAGCCTCGGCGCTGGATCTTTCGTCCTCAGCCACGATTCGCCGCCGGCGCTTGCCG
>JAATFF010000124.1 GCA_015655335.1 Lysobacterales bacterium
GAACCCTTCGCCGACCTGAGTGAACACGGGAAGCGTGCGTCCGCAGGAACGAATATCGCTCACTTTGCCGGCATCGCATCACCGATTTCATAGATGGAGGCTATGGTCGCAACGTGGAAAGGGGCATTCTCAACAGCCTGTTAGGCTAGATTGTTCTACCCCCAGACCCGGAGACACGTCGATGAAACGTCTGCTGCTTGCTTTAGCGTTGGTGACATCCGCTGGCTCCGTGCTGGCGGCCGATGCACCGGCGTTGCCGGTCACCAAAGCCCCTGCCGGGGCGGAGGTGTATATCGTTTCCCCGCAGGATGGGGCTACCGTTTCCCAAACCTTCACGGTCCGCTTCGGGCTCAAAGGCATGGGCGTGGCGCCTGCGGGCGTTACCCATGAGAACACCGGGCATCACCATTTACTGGTGGATGTGAAGGTGCTCCCCGTCGCCGGTCAGCCGATACCGAAGGACGAACAGCATCTGCACTTCGGCGGAGGCCAGACCGAAACCACTCTGAAACTGGCGCCTGGCACGCATACCTTGCAGCTGGAGCTGGGCGATGCCAATCACATCCCCTTCGATCCGCCGCTGGTATCGAAGATGATCACGGTGCATGTGAAATAGCGCGATCTGGTTTGCGCCCGACGCATGCGTCGGGCGCACCCTGTCGGATCAAGGCCCGAAATACATCGACACGCCGAATCCGGCGAGCCAGTCGGTGGTGTGCCCGACAAAGCGGTGGTCGAACGATAAGTCCCACTGCAAGCGCACGTTCGGCAGCCACGTTACGCCGGCTCCGAGCAGACCGCCGGTACGGCCTTGCTGATGCAGGGCGACCGCTTCGGCATAGATTCCCCAGGCCTTGGTGATCGCGTAGCCGTAATTCCCGGCGCCGAGATAAGTACCTTGGTTCCCCATGCGCTGCCATTGGGCGACGTAGGTGATGCTGCGTTTGTCATCCAACTGCTGATCTACCGTTGCGCCCAGGCTGTATTGACGCTGTGGATTGCGGATGCCGGATGCGCCGTCGGCAAATTCCACGCTACCCAGCCATCCCCAGCTCCAAACCGGATCCAGCGCTGCGGGAGCCCATTTCAGGCCAAGACTGGTATCCCCTCGGCCATAACGCACTTGCGACGTTCCCATCCCGGATTGAGCCAGGCGATTGAATGGCGATGTGCCGAGTTGAAGTTCGAGGTCATTGCCAACACCCATACGCAGCAAGGTGTCCGTGGTGTATTGACTGCTGCGAGTGCCGTCGGTGTGATCCAGGCTCCAGCTCGGAAGTCCCTGTTCCCAGGCGAAACCGCCGAGTGGCAACGCGGCTGGCGCAAAGCCGAAGCCGGGGCGGTCGTAGGACGGCGTGTCGTCTGCAAACGCGCTGGACGTTGCCAGGCAAACAAAGACAGCCAATGAGAGGGCTACCCCATGGCGCAACATGCGGAACGACCGGTCATATCCGGTAAAATCCATGCTTTATGTCCCCAGATTTCCATCGACGATGACCACTGTCCGCACCCGTTTCGCCCCCAGTCCCACTGGTTTCCTGCATATCGGCGGTGCACGCACTGCGCTGTATTGCTGGCTGGAAGCTCGCCGCCGCGGAGGCGAGTTCCTGTTGCGCATAGAGGATACCGATCGCGAACGCTCCACGGATGAAGCCGTAAAAGCCATTCTCGACGCCATGCAGTGGCTCGACCTCAGTGCCGACGCGGCGCCGATCTATCAGACGCACCGCCTGGCACGCTACAAGCAGGTCGCCGACGAACTGCTGGCTGCCGGCAAAGCTTATTACGCCTACGAATCCAAAGAAGAAATCGAAGCGATGCGCGAAGCCGCGATGGCCCGCGGCGAAAAGCCCCGTTACAACGGCTACTACCGCGACCGCAACGAACCGTATCGCGATGATCCCAATCGCGTGATTCGCTTCAAGAACCCGCTGGAAGGATCGGTGGTATTCGATGACAAGGTGAAGGGCAGGGTGGAGTGGGCCAACACCGAGTTGGATGATCTGGTGATCTTCCGTTCCGATGGCTGGCCCACGTACAACTTTGCCGTGGTGGTCGATGACATCGATATGGGCATCACCGAAGTCATCCGCGGCGACGATCACGTCAACAACACGCCTCGCCAGATCAATATTTATCAAGCACTCGGTGCGAAGGTGCCGGAGTTTGCGCACTTGCCGATGATTCTCGACAAGGACGGTAAGAAACTGTCCAAGCGTACCAATTCGGTCAGCGTGATGGAGTATCGCGAGAATGGCTTCTTGGCGCACGCGATACTCAACTATCTGGTACGTCTGGGCTGGTCGCACGGCGATCAGGAAATCTTCTCGCGCGAGGAAATGATCAAGCTGTTCGATGTCGCCGACGTCAACAAGGCTGCCTCGCGTTTCGACACCGAAAAACTGGAGTGGCTCAACCAGCACTACCTCAAGACGGATGATCCGCAGACGCTGGCGCCGGAGTTCGCATGGCATCTGGCGCGCGCGGGCATCGATACGTCGAGTGGCCCGGCCCCGGCC
>JAATFF010000110.1 GCA_015655335.1 Lysobacterales bacterium
GCGTACGAGTTTATCAATAGCCAGGTCGAAACCTATCGGCACAAGTTGACGGACGCCGAAGACAAACTCAAAACCTATCGCGATGCCAATGCGGATGCGCGGCCCGGCAGCGATCTGGATACCAATTCACGCATCAGCCAATTGCGCACGCAAATCGAGAACACGCAACTGGAGCTGATCGAAAAGCGTTCGCAGGGAGCGGCGCTGGCATCGCAGCTCTCGGGCGAGTCGGAAGTCAATGCGGTGCACACCACGCAGGGCGTCTATGACGCCCAACTCGCCGATTTGCAGAGCCAACTCGCCCAGTTGCTGCTCACCTATACCGATCAATATCCCGATGTGATCCGGGTCCGGCATCAGATCCAGGATCTGCGACAGCAGATCGCCCAGTCCAATCAGCGCAAGCAGGCGGCGCAAGCAGCCGGCACGCCGATACCGCTGGACAACACGGTGCAAATGAATCCGCTCTATCAGCAGCTGAAGATCCAGTTTGCGGCCACCGAGGGCGATGCCGCCGCGGCTTCGGCACGGATCAGTGCCAGCGAGTCGATGCTTGCCGCAGAACTGGAGCGCAGCAAACGTATCGGCAATTCGGAAAACGTGACTGCCGAATTGACGCGCGACTACGACGTCAATCGCGATGTGTATCAGGATCTTTTGAAGCGCCGCGAAAACGCGCGCGTGTCGATGAATCTCGACGCGGAACAACGCGGCCTGACGTTTCTTATCCAAAATCCCGCCGTGATGCCGCTGGAGCCGTCAGGTTTGCGCTTCTTGCATTTCGGAGTAGCTGGCCTGGGTTTGTCGCTTGCCATCCCGTTCGGATTGTTGTTCGCCCTGGTGCGTTTCGATCCGCGGGCGCGCTCGGCCGAACAGCTGGAGCGTGTGACCGGTTTCAATGTACTGGCAACGATTCCGTTCTATCCGACACCGCGCGATCGCCGGCGTGAGCGCTTGAACAACATGATGCTGGTACTGATCGTGGCAAGCGTCGCTGCGTTTTACCTGATTCTTTTCTGGATCCGGCAGAAAGGTTGAGTATGAGTATCCACGACAACAGCCTCTTTACTGATCGCCGCGACGAGGTGATTGACGCCGCCGCGCGCCGCCTGGAAGATCGCCCATCGACAAGTCATTCGATTGCGCTGATGACAGAAGGCGGCCATGCATTGGCGCCGCTGCAACTGGAACAGCAGCGCTTGATTCATCGCGAGGATTCGGTACGTCGCCAATCCGATGCGTTTCGCGAGATTCGCACGCGCCTGCTCGGACTGGCGGGCAGCCAGAACTTCATCACGTTGGTGGTATCGGTCAGTCCGCATTCGGGCGGCAGCTTCGTTGCACGCAATCTGGCGGCAGCATTTGCTTTTGACGAGACCAAGACCAGCCTGCTGATCGACTGCAATTTGCGCTATCCAAATCAGCACAAGGCGCTGGGAGTAGATCCGGAAAAAGGCGGTTTGATCGATTTCCTCGAGCATCCCATTCGTGGCATCAAGTCGGTCATTTATCAAACCGGTATTCCGCGTCTTCGCCTGGTGCCGGCAGGCACCTCGCGCGAAAACGGCGGCGAATTTTTCTCCTCGTTTCGCATGCGTGCGATGCTCGATTCGCTGCGCTGCCGGTATACCGATCGTTATCTGTTTCTTGATGGTCCAGCCATTAAAGGCTCTCCGGACGCGCGCATTTTGTCGGACCTGGCGGACTTTGTGGTCGTGGTGGTGGGCTATGGGCGCGATACGCCAGCCGCCGTCAATCAAGCCGTCGCCAATTTCGAACCGAGCAAGTTGGCAGGGGTAGTTTTCAATCAGTCGGCGTAGGACGAAACGCGGCTGCGCTTTAGGACGATTCAACGCAATTCATTCACGGGGGAGGGAACATGCCCGCATCCATCACGCTCGCTCGCGCTGTGGCGCTTGCGCTTGCCGTTGTGCCGGGTGCGGTATGGGCTGCGCAGTTCGATTACTCCATTTACGGGAGCATCGAGCACAGCGACAACATTACGTTAAGCGACAGCAATCCCATCAGTCAGAATGTATTTAGCCCCGGTATCAACTTCAGTTACGCGCAACTAGGTTCGATTTTCCAGGCCAACATAACCGGTACGTTGCAATACAACGATTACCTCGGTCATCAATTCTCAGATCAGACACAGACCGAATTGGCTGCCCAGGCTAATTGGACCGTGCTGCCGAAGCGACTGGATTTCACGGTCGAGGATTACGCCGGCGTCGAGCCGATCGATTCGCTGGCCAGCAATGCGCCAGATAATCAGCAGCAGACCAACGTATTGTCGCTGGGCCCGACGTTGCATCTGCAGTTTGGCGACGTCATGCGCGCGCAGGTCGAGCTTCGTTATCTCAACAGCTACGCATCCAAGGTCCAGGACTTCAATTCAAGCCGTGGCATGGCCGCATTCCGGCTTTATCGCGACCTCAATCCGACCGATACGCTGTCGCTGAATGTTGAATCGCAACGGGTGAAATTCAACAACAGTGTTGCCCAAGAATTGGTCGATGGCCTCGACGATACCGTGGTAACACCTAATTACACCCGTAACGAGATTTATGGCGAATACGCCAGCAACCTCGCGCATTTCAATGCCGACGTGCTGCTGGGTTGGTCGAAGATCGACTTCGATCGGGCTCCGGGAGATTCCAAGCCTTTGGTGAGGACTACCCTGGGGTGGCAATTCACCCCGCGCAATTCGCTGTCCGTGACCGGTGCTTACGAGTTTTCCGATGCCGCACAAGATATGCTTTTGCAGCCGGGCCAGAGCATTGTCAACGCGCTGACCGAAAACCCGACCGACTTCCTCGACAACCCTGGTGGCGGCATCAGCACCGGCAATCTGGTGGTCGACTCGGAAGTCTATCTAGAAAGAAGCCTGCAGGTTACCTATACCTATCACACCGAGCGCCTTCAGCTTTCGGTTGCGCCGACGTACGACAAACTGACGTATTTGAATAACTCGACGTTCGATCAGTCCACGCGCGGTGGCACGGTCAGCCTTGATTATCATCTGCGGCCGCGCACGACGCTTACCGGGTTCATCAATGCAGAAAAGCAGACTTACACGGCGTTGACGCGCACCGATAAAACCTATCGTTATGGCGTCGATCTGGGGCATCAATGGACGCCACACTGGAGCTGGCACGTTTCATATATCCGGCAACTACGCAATAGCACCGCGATTGCCCAGAGCTACCACGAGAACGAAGTTTTTTTTAGCGTGGTGTTCAAGCGATGAACGCGCGCGCCGAAGCGGAGATGCCGTTCTATTTCGGGCCGGAGCGAGCCTTGTTCGGCTTGTTCCATGCGTCCGCTACGTCAGCGCGAAAGGCGGTGCTGCTATGTCCGCCGCTGGGCCAGGACCAGATACGTTGTCATCGCCTGTACCGTCAATTGGCGCAAGCACTGGTGGCGGAAGGTATCGCCGTGTTGCGTTTCGACTATTACGGCACAGGCGACTCGGCTGGCGACAGCGTGGACGTGGACTGGGATCGTTGCATGGCCGACACCGCGGTAGCGGCCAACGAATTGCGGACACGTGCCGGTGTTGACCGCGTGTTCGCGTTTGGCGCGCGATTGGGCGGCAGCATGGCATTGGCGTCGGCCGCGCAAGCGCGCTTTGGCGGAGTCATGGCGTGGGATCCCGTTCTGGACGGACAAGCGTACGTAGCGCAGATCGATGCCATGCAATCGGCACTGTGTGCTGACGGACAACGCTTCATGGTGCCGCGCAAGCCTACGGACGGCGCTGCGCAATGGCTCGGTTTTGCAATCAGTGCCAACTTGCGGCAACAGATTGCGGATCTGCACATCCAGCGGCCGCCAGCGCCGACCGTGCTGATCGACTCGCTTTCGCCCGACGCACCACGACACTTGAATGGTTTTGAGGTGGACGCGGCGATGATCAAGTCGTTGCAGCCGCTCACCCCGTGGGATGACCCGCGCCGCCTCGAAGTGGCGGTACTTTCGCATCCGCTGATCCAGGCCGTCACTCACTATGTGCGGGAGGCCGCGTGATGCAGGAGCAGGCTTTCCGTTTTGGACGCGCGCGCCACTTAGTGGGGATCGCGGGATTGCCATCGTCGGTCGCGCCGGAGGCCGTTGGTGTGATCGTACTTAATGCTGGATTGGTGCATCGAATCGGGCCGTTCCGCTTGCATGTCGAGATGACTCGCCGGTTGAATGTACAGGGCTATCCGACCTTGCGCTTCGATCTTTCCACCATTGGCGACAGCGCTTCCAGCGGCGAGTCACAAACCCGCAAGCAACAGATTTGCGCCGATGTGACCGACGCCATGCGTCTGCTCGGCGAGCAAGCCGCGTGCAAACGCTTCGTGTTGATCGGTCTGTGTTCGGGTTCGCAGAGCGCGCACATGGTGGCGTGCAGCGAAGCCAAGGTGGCCGGGGCGGTGTTTCTGGACGGTTATGCGTACCGGACTCTCGGTTATCGCCTTCGCTACTACGTTCCACGCCTGCTGGATGCGCGTCGTTGGTTGCGTGTCTTTTCGCGTCGCCGCAAAACGCATCAAGGCGGCAGCAATGAACCGGCCTTCACCGTAGCGCCGTTGCCGCAGGAAGTGGTGCGCGCCGATTTTGCCGGAATGCTCGATCGCGGCATCAAGCTGTGTCTGATTTATAGCGGCGGTATCAGTCAATATTTCAACCATGCGCGCCAGTTCCGCGAATGCTTTGGTCGGGTGATTACCCATCCCGATGTTTCTACCAGTTTTCTGAAGGAAGCCGATCACACCTACATCCTCACCGGCGACCGCAATCGTCTGCTTGACAGTATCGAGCGCTGGCTATCCCACAATTTTTCCGTCTCGGCGGGTGCGTCATCATGAGTACAGTCCTGGTTACCGGCGGCGCCGGCTACATCGGCAGTCATGTCGTCCAGCAGTTATTGGCGCGGGGCGAGCGCGTGGTGGTGATCGACAATCTCAGCACCGGCTTTCGTGAAGCCGTGCGGGGTGCGGAATTAGTTGTCGGTAATGTGGGCGACCTAGATCTGGTCGCGCATGTGATGACCGCTCATCATGTGGAGGCGGTACTGCATTTCGCAGCACACACCATCGTGCCCGAATCGGTATGCGATCCACTTAAGTATTACGGCAACAACACTTGCAATACACGCAACTTGCTTGCCTGTTGCGCCGATCACGGCGTGGATAAATTCATTTTCTCGTCCACCGCGGCAGTCTACGGCATGACGGATAGCGGCATGGCCGATGAGGACACGCCGACCAGGCCGATCAATCCGTATGGGACATCCAAGCTGATGTCCGAAACCATGTTGCGCGATCACAGCGCCACCGGCGCGATGCGCCATGTGATTCTCCGCTACTTCAACGTAGCCGGTTGCGACCCGCAGGGACGCATCGGCCATTCCACACCCAATGCAACGCTGCTGATCAAAGTATGTTGCGAGCATGCCGTGGGCATTCGAGAGAGTCTGTCGATTTTCGGCACCGACTACGACACGCCCGATGGCACCGGTATTCGCGATTACATCCATGTCGATGATCTGGCGTCGGCGCATCTGCGTGCGCTCGATTATCTGCGCGGTGGCGGCGATTCGCAGACGCTCAATTGCGGTTATGGTCATGGTTACAGCGTGCGCGAGGTCATCGATGCGGTCGCGCGGGCAGGTGGCAAGCCGCTGAATGTGATCGAATTGCCGCGCCGCCCGGGCGACTTGCCCATGCTGATCGCCTGCAGCGACCGGCTCAAGCGTGTGCTGGACTGGCAGCCACATTACGACGATCTGGATTTCATCGTCGGCACCGCGTTGCGTTGGGAACAACAGCTCATGTGCAAACGTGTTCCGCTCTCATCGGTGGCTTGAATGGATGTTCGGCGGCCCGCGCTGATGACCTTGTGGTTTACCAGGGCCATCCTGGCCCGAATGACTCAAGGAATGATGGCCGTGCCGGCGTGGTGCTGGCTTGTACTGATTCTTGGCGGAGTGGCAGTCATTCCGACAGGCAGTGCGTTGGCAACTGTTAGGCACGGGGCGTCAAACAGTAGTACGACGCCCACGGATACCACGCCGGATCAGCGCATCGTCGTGCATCGCAATGCGGGCAACGATGCGGATGTGCTGGTTTCCGTTGGCATTCCGTTTTCGCCCGGCACGCTGCGCGATCCGCACTTGTTACGCATTCTCGACGAAAGCGGCGCGGAAGTTCCGGCCGCGATCCAAACAACGTTACTGTGGTACGCCAAAGACGGCAGCGTGCGCGCAGTTCGTGCTCAATTTCACGCACATCCGGGCGGCGACACTCAGACGTTCTATTTTGCGATCGGCAAGCCCCGCCAACGGGATATGCCCGGATGGCCCTACATCAACGGCCTGGTGACCGGCGAGCAAGGCCTGAAAGTGGCCGCCGCCTTGGCCACGTTGAGTGCGACATGGCTGTGCAATTCGCTGATAGCCGGCCCGCAGTTTCCGGCACCGGCCCATGAAGCCTATGCCAACTATGTCGCAGCGCAATTCCAATGGGCACGCCCGTTGCCGGTGAACGATCCGACGGCATGGCTGTTCGACCGGCCTTCCACGCTTTTCAAAGCCTACATTCGCACTGGTCGTTTCGATTATCTGCAAGCGGCCGATCTCAGTTATCACTTTTATATGAAGTACATCCGTCGCGACGGTTGGCCGATGAGCCCGTCTTGCGCCGGCGGATGGACGTACAACCAGAAGCCTTGCGATGTGAAATATGTCTATGTGGAACCGATCCTGCTTTCGCTTGCGCTGACTGGCGACGACAGCGAGCACGATCGGGTTACCGTCGACAAGATGATGACGCTGTGGCAGACCGGCGGCTGGAGCAATCGGCCCGGACCCTACGCGAGTCCGTCGCAGCATTTCACCGAACGCATGACCGGTTTGGGCTTGCTCGAAACCGTTAGCGCTTATGAGTTGACCGGTAATCGCCGCTATCTGGAACGCGTCAACGACCGCATCGGCTGGCTATACGATCATCAGCGTAACAACCCTGACGGCCTCGGTAACGATGGCTCATGGCGCAATAGTTGGAACCTGCACGAAGACGATTCGTGGAACCCTTCAACAGACGTGCGCGGAACATCGCCCTGGATGACGGAAAACATCATCGACGGGCTGTGGCATGCGTGGCTGGTTACCGGCGATCCGCGTATTCCAACCATGATCACCGGGTTTGGCCGTTACCTCGAACAATATGGCTGGATCAAACCCGATCTGCTGCATTACGAACACGATTGGCGTAACCCTTGCTCCGGCCCCGATGGTCAAATTGCGTGGTATTGGTCATCGTCGCATGCCGACACGAAGACGCTTTCGCATATCGAGGAGTCGGACGGCTGGTACAGCGACGCGCACACGGTAGAGATCGCGCTGCCGGTAGCTGCAGCCTATTACTTCGAGCAGGATCCCAAACAAAGCGCGGCGCTGAAGCATCGGCTCGATGCATTGACCTCGTCATACAACATCGAGTGCGCAAAAACCGCCGATACATTGCGACGGTTCAACTGGAACAATCGCGGCAGCGGGGTCGTCGCGTGGTTCATTCGCCAGCCGGCCGGTAGCGGCGCTGCCTTATCGCTGGCCAAGAGTGCAACGCCATGAAGCAACGCATGGCCGTATTGCGAAGTGTCACCCTGGTCTCGGCCGCCACGTACGTCGAGTACGCGCTGGGCCTGGTCGTCAGCATCTGGATCGCGCGCACCTTGGGTCCGGCGGACTTCGGTCGCTACGCTTTTACTGTGTGGCTGTGCAGCTGGTTGATGACTTGCAGCAATCATGCGCTGACGACGTCGTCGACGAAGTTTATCGCTGAGGCGGATGGAGCGGGCCGGCCTGATATCGCGTCGCATATCGCCCATCGCTTGAGCCGTTACCAGAACTTAAGTTCGTTTATCGTCGTCGTGCTGTTTGTTACTGCGACCCTGATTATCCGGCCGGTCGAGTGGCAGCATTCGTTATTGCCGATAACCGTGCTGGTGATTATCGCTGTGGTCGCCAAGGCCAACTACGCGATGCTCGTGGCAATCGAAAAAGGGCAGGAGAGTTTCGAGCCGGTATCCATTGCGACGGTACTTGCTGGCGCGATTGGCGTGGGGCTCATTAGCGCGGCCACCGTGATGCACGCAGGCATGGTGGCGTTTTTCGCATTGTTCGCCGTCGCCTGCTTGATGTTGAATCTGTTCAACCGGCTTGCGTTCCATCGGTATTGCCGACCGTTTTCGGCTGGACCGATTCCCGACGACATCGGCAAGCGACTTTCCCGCCACCTGCATCTGACTGCTGCTCTGGTGCTGTTGATTTCGCTCAAGTCGAGCACGATCGAAGTGTTTCTGCTCAACACGTATGCGACGTCGACAGCCGTCGGTTTCTTCGCAATTGCCGCCACATTGACGCGCGGCGCGGTCGAACTGCTCTCGGTCGGACTCACCACCACGTTGCTGCCGTACATGGCCAAGTCGTTCGGCAAAAACGGAACCGGACAGGCGGCGCGTCTGCTGACCGAAGCGACCCGTTTCTATTGGGCCACGGGCTTGATCATTGCTGGTGTCGGGCTGATAACGACACCGGAGATCGTCACGCTGATGTATGGCAACCGCTATGTCGACGCGATACCGGCGATCGAGGCCACGCTGGTTCTCGCCGGATTGCTGCTGATCGGAAACAGTATCGCGGCGTTCCAGATCGTGGTCGATCGCCAGGATGATCGCGTACGTATCGCGGTATTCGCGCTGATCGTCAATGCCGCACTCGGCATTGCATTGGTACCTTTTTTTGGATTGGCGGGTGCGGTCATTACTTACGCTGGAACGCGGTTCACGGAGTTGGGTCTTGCTATTGTCTATTTGCGACGAGCAACAAGCGGGGGCTTGCCCATCGCACCCATGGCGCGCCTGTTCGGCGCTGCGGCGGTGGCGACAGCGGTGGCATGGTTGTCCGTCGCTGTCATTCCCAGTCGTTTCGGCTTCATCGTCGGGGGCGTGGTTTTCATGGGAATTTTCGTGCCCGCCAGTTTCTTGGTGCGCTACTGGAGCGACGACGACTATCGGTTGATGACGATGATTACCGATCGTCTAGGTCCCCCGGGTCGCGCCTTGACGCGCGGCTTAAACGTCCTGCATGGTCCGGCAGCCAAGGCGCCGTTGTGATGCCATCGACGATCATCGATACGGAAGCGGTGTGATGCACTGGAAAACCAAAGCGACGCTTCAGAATGCGGTCTCCCGATTGCCATCGGAGTCCTCATATGCGACCTACTATTGGCTGCAACGCCATTTCGGTGGTCTGCGTCGCATCAACCCGGTGGAGCGGCTGCAGGCAGGAATCGAAACCTGGAAACAGATCGAGCAGTTGGATCACAGCCCAATCGATAAAATCTTTTTTGAGGTAGGGACAGGGCGTGTTCCCATGACGCCGTTGGCCTACTGGTTGATGGGTGCCAAAAGCATCGTCACCATCGACCTGAATCCTTACGTGAAAACGGAATTGACCAAGGAGTGTCTGCAGTACATAGCGGATCACGTGGAAGAAATCGAGGCATTGTTCGGATCTCGATTAAACCAAAAGCGATTCGATGCCTTGCGCTATCTGCAACGTCAGGACGATTTCAACCTGCAAAACCTGTTTGATCTGTGTCAAATCGCCTACATTGCGCCCGGTGACGCGGCGCGAACCGGTTTGAGCCACTCCAGCATTGATTTCCATACATCTTTCAACGTCTTCGAACATATTCCGCGCGACGTATTAGCGGCCATTCTTGCCGAAGGGAATCGCATCATCAGCGACACGGGATTGTTCGTTCATCGGGTGGACTACTCCGATCACTTTTCGCACTCGGATACGCATATATCGCCCATCAATTTCCTGCAGTATTCCGACGCGAAGTGGGATCGCTATGCAGACAATCGCTATATGTATATGAATCGCTTGCGCCACGATGATTTTCTGGCGCTGTTCGATGCAAGTGGGCACACGATACTGGCGACGGATCCTGCCATTGACAAAGCTTCGCTCAAGATGCTGAACGAAGGTCGCTTGAATGTCGACGCACGGTTTGGCGATAAAGCGGTGGAGGTTTTGGCGACGACGGCCTCTTGGATTATTTCTACTAGGGATGCTTGACTTGGAAGCGTCGCTGCGCGGTCATCAGCTCCGCCAAGGCGGGAGGCGCAAGGCCATAATCAAACACGAACCCGGCGCCGTTTAATCAACGCATGCCGCGCATACCGCGCCATGCATGCCATCGACTGCATCAATCCCAACTTTTCGACGTTGCGATAAATGCCCCATTGCCAGGATGCTGCCCGCAACTTATTGGCCGATAGCGATCGTTCGCGCACCATATACCAGCCAAGCGGCTCGTCCGACTCCACGCGCACCGCTTTGCCAGCGCGTCGCACCTGTTCCAACCAGAACACATAGTCTTCGTGACCGATGCGCCGAAACGGCACATCGCCCAGACGTCGCGCGTACATGCCAGTCAGGGTACCGATGAAATTGCTCGAGAGCATATCGCGCCAGTCGACTTGCGGCGGCGGGGTCACTTTTCCCAGCACGCGGCCGTCTTCGGCCACACGCCAGTACGAGGCATAGCTGATCAAGGCGCCACTCGCGCACATGCTGATCAATTGGCGTTCGAGCTTGGCCGGATGCCACCAGTCGTCGGCGTCGAGAAATGCGATGTAGTCGCCACGCGCAGTCGCAATGCCTGCGTTGCGGGCGGCGGCGACACCGCCATTGGCTGGTTGCCTCACGACACGCATCCGTGCGTCGGCTGCTGCGTAGGCATCGATCATGGTGGGTGAGCGATCGCGCGAGCCATCGTCCACGGCGATCAATTCCAGATGGGTGTGGCTTTGTGCAAGCACCGAATCGATGGCTCGCTGCAACCATGCCTCGGCGTTGTAGACCGGCATGATGACGCTGACCAAATCGCCGCTCATGCCCCCACCTCACGCAGTCTGCGCTTCGTTGGCGACCTGCACGCCGGGCGGTGGCAGCTCGTAGTCGCGGTAATCGTGCGGATTACCGGTCAATCCCGCTTCGGCGGCTTTGATAATGTTGTAGACCTCGCGCGCCGTGACGTAGTGCAGCACGTAACGCTTGCCATCGTTGTAGTTGTGCTCCAGATGGCGGTGCATGTTGTGGGTGGCATCGCCGAGCAGCGTATCCATGTCGCGTTCCTGCGTGCCATGCGTGTGTATCTTCACGAATACCCATTCGGGCCGTCCTTCGACGTGCACGCCGGTCTTGATCCATGCATCGACACGGTCCGATGTAGGAGGGCAGGCGCGACGCACGTCGGCACTCTCGATGCGCGGCACGATACCGAAGCGCCGATTACGCCAGTTCAGCCCAAGCGGCCCTTGCACGATCAGGAGATCGCCGCTGGGTTTACCGCCGACGCGCACCAGCTCACCCGTGTCGTGCGACTTGGGTTTGGTGGGATCGTCTGTCGCGTAATAAATCGCATTGACCATACGCGTTTGCGTTTCGCTCGGTGCGGATGGCAGCGTGAAGTCGGCGTAGCAGCCAAGCTCACGCAACAGGATCAATTCGTTGTTGATGCCACACCAACGCCCATCCGCGCGCGAATTGTCCAGGCACCAATTGCCGTGAATAAAGCCGAAGCGTAATTGGCCCGTCTGCGGATCGCGTGGCAACGCGTTGTGCCGTTCATGCAGCAGCTTGTTGAAGCGGTCGATGGTGGCTTTGAAATTCTCGGGCGTGTCGTTGTCGTGATGCAGATGAATTTCGATTTCGCCGTAACCATCCGCGCACAACGACGCTAGCTTTTGCAGATGTTCTTCGAGGTATTCCTCTTCGGGGTAGAAAAAGGTGTGCTGGGGTGGTCGCCCGTCGGCATCCCGATGCGCATCGGCCAATTTGCGGTAATCGCGGCACCAGCGGTCGACCCGCGCACGTTGCGTCGCCAGATCGACCTTGCCCCAGACCGGCTCAAAGTGATCGACAAAGCAGAACATCACGTGGACCGGTTTATCGGTGACGCGCGGCAGCTTGCGCCTCAAGTAGCTGCCCAGCCAGATTTGCATGTGGCGTGCGCGGATCGCCAACGCAACGGCTACTGCCAATATCAGCAATGCAACCAATGCAGCCAGAAGCACAATCGTCCACATCAGAGTGATTCTCCCGCGGGCAGGAGGGTGAGCAATTGCTCCGCGTTATTGCGCCATTGGCGTTCGCGTTCGATATAGCGACGCGCAGCGGCGCCGACGCGGCGGCGCTCGTCTTCCTGCATCGCCAGATCCAGCACTCGCTGTACGCATGCGGCAGTCTCGCCGCGCGGGAACAGCCAGCCGGTATCGCCATCGCCTATCACCTCGGCAACCGGCGCGTAATCGGGCGCGACCACGGCAACGCCCATACCCATCAGTTCGAACAGCTTCATCGGCGAGCCGTAGTGATTGGAGTTGGGCAGCACGGCGTAATCCATGCAGGCAATCCAGCTGGCAATGTCTTCGTGCGCGACGCGGCCAGGCAGCAACACGCGGTCGGACAAACCGCGTTCGGCGACAAGGGCGCGCACTGCAGGCAAAGTCAAACCATCACCGACAAAGACCAACGCCAGTTGTGGCACCTCGGCCAAACGGGCAGCAATGGCCTCGACAAATCCGTCGACTCCGTGCCAATGCGCGAAGACGCCGATATGGCCGCAAACAATGCGATCGACCAGCCCTCGTTCCGCACGTAGTTTGGCGATGTCGAAGCGCGACGGATCGAAACGCGCCAGATCGACCGCATTGGGCGAGATCACCGATGGCGCGATTTGGCCATACACGGCTTGCGCCTCGTCGCGGAAATAGCTCGAGATGAACACCAGGCCGGTGCAGTTGCGTAGACACCATCCTTCGATGCGTCGCGCCAAGCCCGTTAAGCGCAAGGGGCGCACCCGTTCGACCAGTGCTGAATCGTTGATCTCCAGTACCAATGGGATGCCGTGTCGTCGCGCCAGCCAGACCGTCGCAAAGAGAAAGAGCGAATAGCGTTCGTAAATCAACTGCGGTCTTTGCCGGCGAATCGCGGCACTGGCACGAAAAAGAGTGACTGCGTTGTAGCCGAGTTCGAGGCATTCGAACAACACGCCGGGTAAACGAGTGATGGCTCTGGCAAGCCGGCTGCGCTTCGAATTCGCGGGCAAGGTCGACTCATGCTCGGGATCGGCGCCAGGGAAGGACATGATCGATACGTCATGTCCCAAGGCGCGCAAGGCATGCACGATGCCGCGAATATGCACGCCTTCGACATGGCGACCGCGGGTGCGATGGTGATACAGGATTCTCATCATCATCCCTGCGGCAATGCCCGAAAGATATGCCCTTTAAGCAACCACTCCGGCAACATCACGCTGAGTGCATCGTGGGCGCGAGAGCTGTCATCGTGCATCAGCACGATGTCGCCGGGTTGCGGAGGATCGTCGCGCAACCGGCCGATCATTTCCTGGGTGGGCCGATCCTGGTAATCCAAGCTGTCGTAGGACCAGTAGACAAAGCTGCGTCGATGCATGGCGAAGTAACACAACAGATCCGCACCGACATATCCGTGTGGCGGCCGCATGCGATGTTGCAGGCGTCCGTCGAAAGCGCTGAGCAGTGCGTCGGTGCTGTGGATTTCGCGGAGCTTTTTACGGGTCGTCATGTTTTTGAACGACCAATGGCTATACGAATGGTTGCCTAGCATATGGCCCTCGGCCACGATGCGTTCCACCAATTGCGGGTGGCGTTCGATCTTTTGTCCCACCAGAAAAAAACTGGCTTTCACGCCGTGCTTGGCCAGCAGGTCCAACAGCGGTGGCGTGTATGTCGGATCGGGGCCGTCGTCGAAAGTGAGATAGCGCGTATCGCCATGACGCGAGCCGCTGATCTGTACCAAGGCGTCCGGCAGCAAGCCCAACAATTGATGTTTTCTCGGTCTCATATTCATGCTGATGCGCCCACCGATACGGCGTGGCTCGCGGCCGCGGCGCACAAAATGGCGTCCAGCTGGCGAATGTTGTCCTCCCAGCGAAAACCGCGTGCATGCGAGGCAATCCGCTTGTGGTTCCAGCTTCGCGCGCTTGCGTTGATGAGCGCGGTCGACAGCGCTTTCTGTTGATGTGGGGGCACCAGGATGCCGGCGTATGCAGGCACGACTTCCGGAATGCCGCCCACATGGCTGGCCACCACCGGTGTGCCGCAGGCCATCGCCTCGAGCACCACATTCGGCACGCCTTCGTTGTGGCTGGGCAGGCACAACAAATCGGCAGCGCGAAACCAATCGCCCAATTCGGCGTGCGCGACGGCACCAGCTATTTCGACACGGTCCAGGCAGCCCAGTGCTTCGGCGCGCGCGAGCAGGGCGGCGCGGGCAGCGCCAGTGCCGACGTAGACCAGCCGCGCCAGTGGTTGCGCAGCGAGTAATGCCGGAAAGGCTTCAAGCAAATCGAGACATCCCTTGGATGCCTTCAGGTTGCCGACGAACAGCAGTAGTGGCGAATACGTGGAGAAACCCAATCGCGCTCGCGATTCGCTGCGCGAATCGGGTGAAAATACCGACGTGTCGACGCCGTTATAAAGCACATGCACGTTCGATGGATGCGTGCCCAGCGCGATGGCTTTCGCCGCCAATGCACGGCTAACCGCAATCACGCCGGAGGCACCGGTCAGCGCCGAACGGATCTGAGGACGACGCAACATACGATTGGCCTGCACGTTGAGATCGCTGCCGTGCACCTTGACCACATAGGGAATGCCAAGCCGGCGGGCCAGCCAACCCGCGGCGGCGGCATCCGGATAGGCCCAGGCGACGAGCATGCAATCGTAGCGGGCTTTGCGTATCTGGCGCCCGCGTTGCCACCACAGCGACAGCAGCCAGAAGACCGCATGAAGCGAGCGCCCAATGCCCGGTGGAAATACGAACACGAAGTGATCGGTATGCAAATGACCGGCATTCACCTCACCGCGCTGCTCACGGAACCGCTCACGAAAATCGACGGCGGTGATGACGTCCACGTCGTGCAATTGTCCCAGGCGTTCGAACTGTTGACGATTGAACGCGCCACGCAAAGGATCCCATGGCGTTGGAAACAAGTTGGTCAAAATCAGCACTTTCATGGCTTTTGCCATTCCTTTGAGCCGTCATAAAGTTGGGCGTAACGCATCGCCATGGCTTCTAGCGAACCGTGTTGTTCGACCCATGCGCGTGCCGATTGACCCAGCGCCATGGCGTGCTGTGGATTGCGTAACAGCGCAAGTATGGCGTCGGCTAGCAGTCCTGGATTTCCCGCCGGGGCCAGGTATCCGGTGATATCGTCTCGCACAATCTCGCCGTTGCCGCCAACGTTGGTGGCAACGATGGGCAGTGCGACAGCGCTCGCCTCCAGCAACGCCATCGAATAGCCCTCGCTCAACGACGAAAGCACGAACATATCCAGGCCTTGCAACAGTTCGCGCACGTCGTTGCGATCGCCAAGGAAATGCACGCTTTCGGCGACCCCTTCGTCCATGGCGCTTTGTTGCAGCGATGCACGAAGTTCGCCGTCGCCAATCAACACCAGCGCGGTATCCGCATAACGTTCGTGTACCAGTTTGAAAGCACGTAAGAGACCGAGCTGATCCTTGGTCCAGTTCAGGCGCCCCACGGTACCGATGATTCGGGTTTGCTCCGGCAAATTGAGCAGGTGCGCGAGTCGACCATGCATCGCCTGTGAGACGGGCTGAAACGCATCGACATGAATGCCGTTCGGTACGACGCGCGTTTTCGCAGAAGGGACGATGCCGCGCTTGATCGCATCGTTGCGTGCGGCTTCGCAGACGGCAACGACGGTGTCGGTGCGCGCCAATGCGCGGCGATAAAGCCACTCCCGCCGGCGCGCGCGGCGATTGACGCCCATGCCGTGCCGCGTATTGATCACCTGTCGTATAGGGATGCCGCAGGTAGCCAGCACCGCCTGGTAATGTGCAACGGCATTGTGGGTATGCAACACATCGGTAGCATGCGTACGTACCATCCGGCGTGCGAACGCCAACGCCGACAGGTCGAAGCCCTGGCGCTTTCCGCATACCTTCACCGCAATGCCCAGGTCGTCCAGCTCGTGCGCCAACGCGCCGGACGTATATAGACACACCACCTGACAACGATGGCCTTGTCGATGCTGGTATTTCACCAGCTCCAGCACCATGCGCTCGAGGCCGCCGCGATCCAGGCTTTCGACGAAATGGGTGATGTTCACGGCGTGATCTCCGAGACCGTGACACGCAACTTTCCGTTCCGCGTGAGCGGTATATCGTCGACAAAGTGACAATCCAGCTGTACGCTATCGCCGAGTACTTTGTTGACTTCACGGCGGATGTAATCCATCGACGCATCGTCAAAACCGGCGCCGCGCACGATGGAGAGATCTAGTCGATCAAGGCGGCACTGTACCAATTGAAAGCGTTGCAGACCGGCGACATCCTTGAGCATGTGCGGAAAGAACTCTCCGGGCAGCACATGTCCGGCCGGCGTGCGAATGGCATCGAGCACCCGGCCATCGACACGCCTCAGCAACGGCAGTCCGCGCCCACAGGCACAGCGTCCGGCAGATGGCGACGCCACGTCGCCGTTGGCGTAACGCACGAAGGGCATGCCGTGATTGAAAAGATCGGTGATGACGACATCGCCGGATTCACCTTCGCGAGCGGCGCCATGCGGCGTGCGCACCTCCACGACGAGATGATCGGCGTTTACATGCAAGCCATGGTGGTGCTCGCACTCGGCGGCGATCAACATGAACTCGCGGCATCCATAGGTATTGAACGCGGGCGCCCTGAAAGCGTTTTGAATCAGGTCACGCTGGAATTCATGCATCGCCTCTGCGCCACCAATGATGCTTTGTGGCTGCCAGATGTTGCGGCCATTGGCGATAAGCCACTGTGCCAGCTTCACCAGCGGTCCCACATAGGCGACGATGATGTCCGGACGATAGCGATCGATCGCATCGGCGTATTCGGACATGTTTGCTTCGGTCATCTTGAAGCTATTGAGTACGCGGCGTGCGAAGACGGCGTTGTACATGCGATCCTTGAATTGGTGCGCGCGCGTGGGATCGCCAACCGCGCCGCCCCAAAGGAATAGCGTGCGACGCCCCATGCGCGAGCCGGCCCATTCGTAGCCGCGCCACATCACTGCAGCTCGGCGATCATTGCTTTCGCGGGTGTAGCCAAAGCGCATCGGTTCGCCCGTCGAGCCGCCAGTGGCTTTGTATAACAAGCGGTCGCGCAGGGACTCGGCCTTGAGCTCGTCGAAATGCGCACGGATGTCCGCTTTGGTCAGTACTGGCAGCTTTGCGTAGTCGTCGAGATTGCGGATATCTTGCGGCGTGATATCCAGCTCGCGCCACCGCTTGCGGTAGTAGGGCACCTCGCGATAACAGTGTTCGAGCAAGCGTTGCAGCCGTTTCCACTGCAGCGCCGCAATCTGTTCCGGATTCAGCCATTGGTCGCGCCGGTAATCGTCGAGATAGGCCAGCGTGTGGCGACGCCTCAAACCCGTTTCATAAGCAGGAAACAGCACACGCCGGAACGCTGCTTCATATAAGGCGTTCATGCCGTACGCTCCATGCGCCGCAGTCGATGCACGGCGGCGGCATAGTGGCGGAAGGCGGATGAGTGCGTATTCATGCAGAAGTGCGCAGCAGTACGGCAACTAGCACGAAAAAACCGGCAATGCTTCCTACGGCTGCCGGGAACCAGCGCCAGCCGCTATCTGCCAGCGTGAACAGGCGCAGCCCGGGAAAACGTTGCCGCGCACTGACATAGAAGCCGACCACCATGGCGGTCACCAGGTACATCACCACCATGTAGCTGCGACTAAGAAAAAAGGCCGCCGCAAACAGGCCGCATAGCGATAACAGCAGGGCCAGCGCCATGCGCCGTTCGCTTTGCCATGCTTTGGCGCGCTCAGGGTCGTCGCTGACATCAGGCTTGTAGCGCAGCACGGTCAGCATCATCCAGAAGCTGTAGCCGACAAACGCTAACCACAGCATGTAGCCAATAAAGCCTGTCTCGGCCAAGACCAGCACGAACGAATTATGCGCAGTGAGATCGTTGTATTCGGTGAAGTTACCCGCGCCGACACCAAATACCGGATGAGACAGAAACATGTGCAAGCCTTCGTACCACGCGTCCACACGACCAAACGCCGACTCTTCATCCGGGTCCAATTGCTGCATGCGGGACGACAACAACTTCATGCATGCCAGTCCGACCACGCCCAACGTACCGGCAGTAAAGAATCCACGCCGATACCAGACGTACGCGCCGGCCACTACCAGCACAGCAAGCAATGCGCCGCGAGAGTTGGTGAGATAGGTTCCGTAGAACAGCGCCACCGCGCAACCTAGCCAGAACGCACGTAACAACAATCCGCGCAACGTGCTGAGAAATACCGCCATCGGAATCGTGGAGGCAAACAACAGCCCAAGGTCGTTGGGGTCGTTAAAAATACCCACGTATTGAATGCGCCCATCTTCGGAAAGCGGCACGCCCGTCCAGCCGACGCCGTCTCTAACCTGGCCGATACCGTGAAAGACCAATACCACCGAACAGAGCACGAACACGGCCATCGCGATCATCACGCGTCGCTGCGTGTTGCAGGCGGTCGCGAAGATAAAAAAGGCAATCACTATCGGGCCGAATTTCTTAAGTTGATCCAGCGCGCCCCCGGTCCAGCAGTTGACCACCACCGAGATCATCAAGATCAGCAGAAAGACGGGCAGAATCACAAATTGCGGCGCCTTGAATGTTTTGCCATGCGAGATCATCCAGCACAGAAAAGCCAGGATCAGAACTGCGGGCAAAACCGGGATGGCGACAAAAGCCGGAATGTATTCCTGTGGCCGGATGATGGTCAGGATTAAATAAATAATGATCAACGGAAACATCAGGCATGCACCGGTTCGCGAGCGGGATCGCGGTTGACGGTGGGATAGCTGACCAGACTCGGCAACGCCAGCATGGCGGCAAACCAGCCCGGGCCCATCATGCGTTCAACCGGCAGGCGATTGAGCGCGTAACGATTCGATGCCGGCTGGGGATTGGTGCCGCAGATATAGCAGACCGCCAATTGGAAGCCGGCCTCGCGGGTGGCGTTCATCACGTCCGCGTCGAAAGCGCGATCGCCGCCGACCGGATAGGACATCAAAGAAGCAGGCGCATCGAGTTCGCGATCCAGCGTCGCTTTGGATTGCCTCACTTCGTCTCTCATCCGGTCGCGTGTCAGCTTGGCCAGCATGCGATGGTGTACGCCATGCGAGCCGATTTCGAAGCCTGCGGCATGCATTTCGCGCAGTTGCGACCAAGTCATCGGGAGGCAATCTTCTGCCCGTGCGTCGCTAGGCATCTGCCACTCGCGTTCCAACCGAGTGATCATCGTTTCCTGCGCGATCGCATCGATACTCTTCATGTTCTGCAACACAGTACCGGCGAGTGCGCGCCGAAGATCGCGATCGCCTGGCATCGGTACATCCATGCCCAGTTCCGGCAGGACCAACCGCGGAGCAGCGGTAAGCAGAATCATGTGCACAAGCCAGTCGTAACCGAACGGCTTGCCGGTATCGATATGGCCGGTCGAGACAAAGAAAGTGGCGGGAATACCCAGTTCGCGCAGGATGGGGTAAGCGATGCGGTAGTTGTCGTCGTAACCGTCGTCGAAAGTAACGACCACGGCATCGGGCGGTAATGAGTCGCCCGCGTTCAACGCAGCGACGACATCGCTCAAGCGCAATGGCAGAAAGTGTTGTTTCAGGTGCAGCATTTGCGCGCGGAATCGTTCCGGCGTGGTGCTGATCAATTCAAGGTCAAAGTCGTAGGTGGCCGGATCGGGCAGCGGCATCACCCGGTGATAAGCCAGGATGCGCAAATCCTTTTGCCACCAAGAGCGCACCCGTTGCAACGGATGCAAGGCGCCAGTGCTGTAGCACAGTTCCGCGACCCGTCCGCGGATGCCGGATGCCCGGCCGTGACTTTCTTCCTGAGTCAACATGTCGACAGTCCTCGCTGGTGGAAACAGCAGGCAAGTGCGGATGCGGTGAAGCGATGACGTAAGACGATGTACCGATCGCCGCGGCAATGCTGCGCGCGTTTGGCAGACCGCGATTCGTAAGATGGCTTATTGATATTGGCCACTATCGGGTCCCCCAGACCGATGTATTCATGTCAGCGGCGCCCAAGCCAGTTGCGTAAACGCGAGCCAAGCTTCGCAGGTTGCGATACCTGCGGAGCGCCTTCCGACAACCCCGCCGCCAACGTGCCCAACGTGCCGTTGGCGATGTCCAGCAAGTTCAGCGACATCCCGGTCTGGCGTTGGACGCGTGCCGCCATATCGACAGCCATCAGCGAATGGCCGCCGATATCGAAGAAGTTGTCGCTGGTGCGAATGCGTGCAAGGCCCAACAGTTCCTTCCATAACGCGGCAAGCAACTGCTCGTTGGCAGTCTTGGGTTGGGTGGCGCTATCGATTTCTTCCTCGCCGGATGACGCGTCGGCCAATGGCAACGCGGCAAAATCTACTGTGCCGTTTGCCATCAATGGCAATGCATCGAGCAATATCAGCCGTTGCGGTACTTCGTGTGCAGGTAGTGCCTCGGTAAGCGCGGCCACTAGTCGATCGGACTCCAGCCTATGATCGGGCGCTGCAACGACATAGGCGTCGATGTGCGTACCGGCAGCATGATTCAAGCGCGCCACCGCAACGGCACGCATGACTCCCGGTTGGCTGAGCAATTCCGCTTCGATGGTCGCCAGATCGACCTCCCGGCCGCCAATCCGCTCGCGGCGATCGATGCGGCCCATTTCCTGGATATTGCCGCTCAGTAGCCAGCGCCCGTGACTGTGCGTACGTTGCAAAGGCATATCCTGCGAGCCGGCCATCAGCACGTGCTCGTGCTGCGCTGCTTCGGCACGCACGCCGAACGCGCGGCTGATTGATGCGCCGCCGACATAGATTTCGCCAATGGCTCCAATCGGGCAGGGTTGTTGCCGATCATCGAGAATCCACACCGATGTATTGCCGAGCGGCTGCCCGCTGTGCAGGCTTTCTGCCGGTCGTTCGATACGGCCGCAGGTTGCGGCCAACGCGCCGTCAGCGCAGCCCGATACGTTCCATACGCCGGCACAACGTTCGGCCAATTTCTCGGCTAATTCAGGTGAGGGAAGGGCGCCGATACAGATGGCCTGCATGTCCGCGCGCCCCATCCAACCCGCTGAAAACATCGACTGCCATGCATCGGGCGCCGCCCACATCACGCTGGCTCGATGATTCTGCGTTAACTTGACCAACGCTTCGCCATCGCGCGTCTCGCGTTGACTGGCGAGAATCAATTCGGCACCGATCGCCATGGGCAACAGGGTTTCGATGATTGCATCACTTGTCGCTGGTGAGGCTGTTGCCAGGACACGGTCATCCGCCGACAGGCCAAGTGAGCCACGCAACCCCTGTAGCACATTGGCGATGGCGCGATGCGTAAACGCCGCGC
Organism: Lysobacterales bacterium; assembly: GCA_015655335.1. GTDB lineage: Bacteria > Pseudomonadota > Gammaproteobacteria > Xanthomonadales > Rhodanobacteraceae > Dyella_B. Next base: position 21,528 of record JAATFF010000110.1, read on the forward strand.
CGCTGGGCCTACCGCTGGAATCGGGCACGTAAACGACGATCGCTGTATTGTCGTCGACCGCTTCGGTCACAAACGTACTGCGATCGCTCGGTGCATCGATGATTTCGGCGGTATCGGCATCCAGCCACAAGGCTTGTGCGCGCGACCACTGGAGCGGACTTTCCAGCGCGCCGTCACCGGTCAACAAGGTGATGCGCGCATCCGCGATGATCTCTTTGAGACGCGCGGCTGGATCGGTGGGATCGAGCAATACGCATACGCTGCCGGCTTTGAGAATGCCGAGCATGCCTGCCAACCGGTTTATGCCGGGCTCCACGGCAAGCCCTATTACGGTGCCTACGCCAGCGCTACGTTTACGCAGGCAATGGGCGATACGGTTGGCACGTTGTTCGATCTCGATGTAGCGCGTCCCCCAGCTACCGAATGTCAGTGCGGTCTTGTCCGGCGCATGGTCGACCTGCAGTTCGAACATCGCGGGCACGTTGTTTGGCAACTGGATCGTCATCGCCGTCGCGTTCCAGTCGCGTTCCTGCGTCAACTCGGCTGCACTGATCGCAGTAAGCGAAGTGATGAGTTGCGTTGGATCGTCGCAGACGCGAGCCATCATCGCGAGGTAGCGATCGCGCAGCAGGCACGCCGTTCCGGCTTGCAGAATGTCGGCGTTATACGTGACGCCGCCGACCATGCCGTGATTACTCTCAAGGAACCACAGGCCCAGGTCTTCGGTGGCGCCGCTCTGGAACAACAGGATTTGCTCGTGTGCCAGGCCGCCCCAGTCGACGATGCGCTGGCGCGCGTCCTGGAACGAGAACAACGCTTGATAGAGCACCGCAGCACTACCGGCGCCCACCCGCAGCTCGCGTTGCAGATATTCGAGCGGCACGTCGGGATGGCCGAAGCTTTCGATCGCTGCACATTTAACGTAACGCACGAAATCGATGAATGACAGTTTGCTGTCGACGGTTATATGCAAGGGAAGCAGATTGTTGAAATAACCCATCACCGATTCGACTTCGGTTTGATTGCGCGCACGCACCGGCGTACCGACGACCAGATCGCTCTCGCCGGCCATACCGCTGAGCAATACGTAATACAGCGCCAGCAGGGTCATGTTGAGCGTGGCATCGGCGATCCGCGCCACGTCATGCATGGCATCGGTCGCTTGCTTGGATACACGAATCCATTCAGTACGGCCTACGCCCGACATGCCCGGCCGCCGCGGTTGATCGGTTGGCAGCGCGCGAATATCCGCCATCTTCGCCAGGCGCTCGCGCCAGAAGGCGAGCTGTGTCTGAAACTGTGGCCCCTCCAACCATTGCGTGTGCCAGGCGGCGAAATCGCCATAGCTCACCGGCAGCGGCGATAGCGGCGACGGCTGCCCTTCGCTAAATGCCCGGTACAGCGATGAGAGTTCGGCGTACAGAATGTCGAACGACCAGCCATCCCAGATGATGTGATGAGGCATGAAGAAAAAGACATGATCGTTCTCGCTCAGCCGGAACATGCGGGCGCTGAACAAGGGGGCTTGAGTGAGATCGAAGGGCGTGTCGGTAAGCGCCTGCAGGCGCTCCATCAAGATGGCCTGCTGCTGGTTTTCCGAAAGCCCGGAAAGATCCTCGGCGGGGAATAGGTTGACCTCGACATGCGGCGCGACAATCTGCTCGACGTTGTTGCCATCGCGGCGAAATGCTGTGCGCAGAATCGGTTGGCGTTGCATCAAGGCTTGCAGTGCAAGCTGGAACGCGGACTCATCGAGATGGCCACGTAATCGATGCGCTGAAGGGGCGTTGTAGGTGACGCGGCCGGGCTGCAGTTCTTCGAGCGACCACAAGCGGCTCTGCATCAACGACAGTGGGGCACGACTTTGATCCGCGCGTGGCACGATGGGCTGCGCAGCAGGCGCAGTACCGCTAGCTACTTGGGCGCCAATCGCCGCGGCGAGATCGGCAATGGTCGGCGCATCGAACAAGGTACGAAACGACAAGGTGATGCCGAACTCGCGATTCAGGCGAGCGGTGAGTTGCGCGGCCAGTAACGAGTGACCGCCCAGGGCGAAGAAGTCGTCGCGCACATCGAGGTCAGGCAGCGACAAAACGCTCTCCATCGCCGCCGCCACCCGGCGCTCATCGTCGTTACGCGGCGCGATGCGCGCGGTTTGCGATGCAATGGAATGCACCTGCGGTGCGGGGAGTGCCTTGCGATCGGTCTTGCCGTTCGGCAAAAGCGGAATCGCATCGAGCCGGATGACATGCTGCGGCAGCATGTAATCCGGAAGATGCTGCTTGAGTTGATCACGCAGGGCCGTTTCATCAAATATTGCGTGTTCGCGCACGACAACGTAAGCAGCTAGCCGGACATCGCCCGGGCGATCTTCACGTGCCATCACTACGGCTTGCTCGACCTCGGGCGCGTCGGCAAGTACGCATTCGATCTCGCCCAGTTCGATGCGAAAACCACGCACCTTCACCTGGAAATCCAGCCGCCCCAAATGTTCGAGCATGCCGTTGGCGAGCCAGCGACCTCGATCGCCGGTGCGATACATCCGAGCGTTCTGCTGACCACTGATGGGATCGGGTAGAAAGCGTTCGGCGTTGAGCTCTGGGCGATTCCAATAACCCAAGGTGACGCCGGCGCCGCCGATGTAGATTTCGCCCGGCACGCCCAATGGGCATGGAGCGAAACGGTCGTCCAGAATATGCACCACGGTGTTGGCGATCGGATATCCGATAAAAATGCCCGCGCGCGGATCGGCGACGCGCCAGTATGCGGAATACACGGTGGTTTCGGTGGGGCCGTATGCATTCCAGACTTCGGCGCAGCGTTGTAGCAGTGCCTCGGCAAGGTCGACCGCCAACGGTTCGCCCCCGGAAATAGCGCGGAACCCTTCGTGTCCATTCCAGCCCGCTTCGATCAGGATGCGCCAGCCGGCCGGAGTGGCCTGCATCACGGTTGCGTTGCTTTCTTCCACTAGCCGGCGCAAGGCCGCGCCGTCGCGAACATCGTCGTGATCGGCAATAACAACTTCGGCCCCGACGCTCAGCGGCAGCATCAATTCCAGGAAAGCGATATCGAATGACAGCGTCGTCACGGCGACCCATCGATCGTGCTCCGTGATACCTGGAATGCGTTGCGAGCTGCTCAGATAATTCGACGTTGCGCGGTGAGGTACGCACACGCCTTTGGGCCGACCCGTCGAACCAGAGGTGTAGATCAGGTAGGCCAGGGATTCGGGTGACGCCGCCCCCTCGTCGCGCGGCAAACGCGCTGGCAACTCCGATTCAATAGTATCGGCGTCGCGCTTCAATGACAGCACGCGTGATGACGGAAATTCGAACGCCGACGGTGTGTCGTCGTCGACGATCAGTGTCGCCAGCCCCGCATCCTGGGCCATGAATGCCAAGCGTTCGGCGGGGAATTGGGGATCAAGCGGTACATAAGTCGCACCGGTTTTGAGTACGGCGAGCAAAGCCGCCAACATATCGATGCTGCGTGCCAGGGCGATGCCTACGAAGCTGCCTTGACGGATGCCGCGCTTGCGCAACGTATGCGCCAGTCGATTGGCACGCGCTTCCAGCTCGGCGTAGCTCAGGTGCCTTCCGCCGTGCTGCACGGCGACGCGGTCCGGCACCCGATCAGCTTGTTCTTCGAAATATTCGTGCGCGAGTTTTTGCTCCGGATAAGGAGTGCTTTTCGGCTGCAGCGAGGCCATTTCACGTTCTGTCTTCTCAGACAGAAGACTGAGTCTCTGCACTGCGATGTCCGGGCTGGCGACGGCACTGCGAAGCAGCGTCTCGTATGCGTCGAGCCAGCAGCGAATCGTTTCGCCACGGAACAGATCGCTGTTGTACTGACATTCCAGGCGCAAGCAGCCGTCGACTTGCACCGCGTTGATGAACAGCTCGAAGTTCTCGAAGGCACGTGCATTGCCGGAAAATTCAAAACGCAGCCCGGGGAAAGCGGCTGTCTGTTCGTCCAGCGCCTGGTCCAAATTGAATAGCAAGCTGACCAGAGGCAATCGGCTAGGGTCGCGCGGCATGGCAAGTCGTGCGAGCAGGCTGCCCAGCGTGTACTGTCGATGATCGAACGCGTCGAGCAGATCGCCGCGTAGATGTTTGAGCAAGGTCGTGAACGGTGCTTGCGGATCGATAGTGTTGCGCAACGGCAATACGTTGACGCAATGTCCGACCAGGCTGTCGCGGCCATCCACGGCTTGTCCGGCACTCGGAATGCCGATCACCACATCGTCCTGACCCGTCAGCCGGTATAGCAGGGCACCGAATGCAGCCAGCAAAGTCGCATATAAGCTCGCTCCTTGCCGTGCTCCCGTTCGCTTGATGTCCGCCACCAGCGTTGCGTCGAGCAAACGATCCTCCCGCTGGGAAGCGAAGGTGCGGCGACGCTTTCGCGCGCTGTCGGTAGGAAGATCCAGCGACGGCAGCGCGCCACTGAATCGGCTCAACCAATACTGCTCGTCGGCGTGGCCGATATCGGTTTGAGCGCGTATTGCTTCCGCGATGGCATAGTCTGTAAAGGCGTCCGCAGGTACAGGCCCCTCTCCCTGATTGATCCGTTGCGCGTACAGCGCGGCAAGATCGCGCACGATCACGCCGAACGACCAGCCGTCGCAAACGATGTGATGCGCGGTGAAGATAAGCAAGTGTTCGTGTGCATCAAGTCGCAGCAATTGCCCTCGTACGAGTGGCCCGCGCTCCAGATCGAACGGCGTGCCAACAGCCAGCGCGAGCACCGACGAAATGGCTTCTTTGCATGCACTTTCGTCCAATCCGGACAGATCGTGCACAAAGCAGTCCAGCTTCACATCGGCAGCAATGCACAGCTCGCTACCGTCTGCACTCAGCGTTGCGCGAAGCGCTTCATGGCGATCGACCACGCCTTGGAGTGCTGCCTGCAAGGCGTCCACGTGAAGCTCGCCCAATAGCCTTATCGATACCGATTCGTTATAGGCGAGCGATGCTTCCGGCTCGAGTTTCGCGGCCAGCCATATTTCACGCTGCGATTCCGTCGCGGGCACGACGCGCGCAAGTGCGACGTCGGCAAACGGATCGTAGTCGACCGCCGTAGAGACGATGCTCACATCAGTGGCATTCATGGGCTGATCCTCATGCGCTTACCATCATGAATTTGCCTGGTGCATCGGGATTCGGTACGAACCAGGTCGGCTTGCCTTCCGCGTCCTTGCCCAGGCGTGCGCCGGCGACGGGTGGTGTGCTCGCATCGAGCAAACGGGTTTCGGTGTTCTTGCGACGGGGAAGGAACTCCGCTTCCTGCAGCTCGAGCACGGATTCCTTGAACGCCTTGGCGATCGCAACGAAGTCTTCTTCCCGATGGGCCGTCGTAAAGAAGCAAGGGAAATTGTCGAGAATGTGGATGCCGCGGCTGCGCATCATCGCGAACAGTAAATCTTGCAGTGGATGATCTTCCAGGAAATTGGTTTTCCATACCGATGCAAAATGCGTCACCTTGATCGGCGCGCCCACGCCGATGCAGAACGTGTTGAGCTCCTCGGCGAGCGAGGTTGTGCGCGCATTGAGCCGGTCCTGCAGCGCTGCGCCTGATTCCTTCAAGTGATCGAGCACCGCATGCGCGGCCGCCAACGCTAGCGGATGACGTACGAAGGTGCCGGCAAAGTAAGTGACGCCGACGGTGGGAATCGAGTCATCGCCGAATTGCCAGCCACCGCCGTCGAGCGCGTCCATGAACTTGCGTTTGCCCGCAATGACGCCAATCGGGAAGCCGCCGCCAACTACTTTGCCGTAAGAAGCCAGATCGGCATCAATGCCGAGCACCGCCTGGGCACCGCGCGGATGTGAACGGAAGCCGGTGACTACTTCGTCGAAGATGAGCAATGCGCCGGCGTCGGCAGTGATCGCGCGCAGTTCTTGCAGAAATTCGCGCGGTTGGAAGTCGGGGCGACGGCTCTGTACCGGTTCGACCAGCACGGCAGCAATCGTCGCCGCGCGCTCGCGGATGATGGCGAGCGATTCGGGCGTGCCGTAGTCGAGCACGAGCACATTTTCGGACGTGTTGCGCAGAATGCCTGGTGCGGCTGGTACCGAGCGCAATTTCTTCGTGCCACGCACGATCACTTCATCGAAGATGCCGTGATACGAGCCGGTAAAGATCACCAGCGTATCGCGGCCGGTGATCGTGCGTGCGACGCGCACGGTTCCCATCACCGCTTCGGAACCGGTATTGCACAACGCAGCGCGATCGAACCCGGTGAGCTCGCAGATCTGTTTGGCGACGACGCCTGCCAGCGGATGCTGCGGGCCGATCTCATAACCAGCATCGAGTTGTTTGCGTATTGCCTCCAACACGAAGTCGGGCTGCCAGCCGAACAAATTCATGCCGAAGCCATTCAGTGCGTCGACGTATTCGTTGCCATCCAGATCCCACACTTTCGAGCCCTTGGAACGATCGACCACGATCTGGTAGATCATTTCTTTCAGTAGCGGACGGAATCCATTGACGACGCGTGGATCGGCCAAGTGCGATCGATGTTCCTGGGTGTATTCCTTAGACCTCCGTGTGCGCTCGATGTAGCGGCGCATAAAGGCATCCAGCCGCACGCGCTGACGGCCGGTCAATTCGGTTGCACTGGAATGAATGCGCGCGATCGCACCGAATGCCTTTTTGACGTCGTAAGTCGTATGCGCTAGCGCGGCTTCCTCGTCGGGCGGCGTATCGGCTGCAGATACGGCGGTTTGCGCCGCAACCGGTGGTGCCGTTGCTGCAACGGGTGGTGTCGCTGGCTGTGTCGCGGCGGGCATCGCTGCTGGAGCGCCCGACTGCGCAAGCAACGCCAATTGCTGCTGCATGATCAGCATTTGTTGCTGGATCACGTCCTGTATCAATCCACCGTTCGCGGGCTGGGACATAAGCGGTACCTGACTTATTGCAGCGACAGGAGCAGCCGGCGCCGTCGCGATGGCTGCACTGCTGGAGGTAGCGACCGCCGCCGTTTCCGGCGGCAGCAATCGATCGATGTGCTGCGCGAGACTTTCGAAGGAGGAACACGATTCCATCAGCTCGCGGAAGGTGATCTTCAAGGCGAAGGTTTTTTGCAGTTGCAGGGCGACCTGAGTCAACGACAGCGAATCGAGGCCCAGTTCGACGAAATGCGTAGCCGGATCCACACCCTCGAACTCGGTGCCGGCCACGTCTTCGAATAACGCACTGAGTTGAGTGATCAGACGCGTAGCGCGCCCAGACGTAGCGGGTGAGGCAGCGGCCATGGCGGCCTCCGGAATGAGAGTGGATGGTGTAACCGCCGTAGCGGAAAGATCGATGCGCACCGGGAGCGTGACAACGTTCGATACCGCCGCCATCGGTACTGCGGCGACTGCGGGTGGCGCTTCGATCCAATGACGCTTGCGCTCAAAGGGGTAAGTCGGCAGGCGCATGCGATGTTTGCGTTGCCGGTGATCCAACTGATCGACGGCCAGATCGACACCGCACGACCACAGCTGACCGACCGTATCGAGCCACGCCGCGCGTTCGTTCGACGGCATATCCGCCAGTGAGGCCAACGCAAGCCTGCCGCGGCTTTGCGGATGCTGCCGCGCCAACAGGCTGAGCGTTGTACGAGGACCTACTTCGAGGAATGCTCGTTGCGGTTCGGCAAGCAAGCGTTGCAGCGCCGTGGAAAAGCGCGCGGTGCCGCGCAGATGACTCGTCCAATAGTCGACCGAGATCGCTTCCTTGTCGCTCAGCATGTCGCCGGTCAACGTCGAAGCAATCGTTATCCGCGGCGCCGATAAAGCGATATGGCTGACTTCCTGGCGGAACGCCTCCAATGCAGGATCCATCATGGAAGAATGGAAGGCGTGCGACGTGTGCAGCAACCGACAGGCGATACCGGCTTGCTCAAGCTCCGCCTGAAACGCCTGGATAAGCGGCGTCTCGCCCGACACGACACACGCATTGGGCGCATTTTCGGCAGCGAGCGATAATGTGGTGGGAAGACGCGCTGCCAATTGCGTGGCATCCAGTCGCACCGACAACATCGAGCCGCCAGGAAGCGCCTGCATCAAACGGCCACGTCGGGCAACCAGACGTGCACCATCGGCGACGCTCATCACGCCAGCGATCACCGCGGCGACGAATTCACCCACGCTATGACCAATCATGGCGACAGGTGTGACGCCGTAACTCATCCATAGACGGGCCAGTGCATATTCCATCGCGAAGATGGCTGGCTGAGTCAGTCCGGTTGCGCGGAGTGCATCTGCATCGTCGGCAAAGAGTCGCTCGCGCAAATCGAAGCCGAGTTCATCGCGCAGGATCTGTGCGCATTCGTCGAGCGCTGCACCGAATACGGGTTCCGTTTGGTAGAGCTCACGGCCCATGCCTGCGTATTGCGAGCCTTGGCCGGGAAACATGAAAACGATGCTCGGTGCCGGATTGAGCGCCGTCTTCGAGGTTGGCGACTGGGCCAAGTCCCGCAGTCGTTTCGCCGCATCTTCCGCGCCATCGGCAACCAGATGAGTGCGTTGCGCGAAAACTTTGCGACCCTTGCACAGCGTCCAGGCAACATCGGCTAGCTGGACGTCTGGTTTTGCTGCGAGATGCTCGCCCAGTCGTGCCATGGACTGGCCGAGCGCCGCATCGCTGCGCGCAGAAAGCAATAACAACTGAGGACCGCTGGCGGCATCGGACGGTTCGCGCAGCGGTGGTTCTTCGAGAATCACGTGCGCATTGGTGCCGCCGACGCCGAACGAACTCACACCAGCGCGAAGCGGGCCGCCTTCGAACGTCCACGCGCGCAAGGTATCGTTGACGAAGAACGGGGAGTTGGCGAGATCGAGCTTCGGGTTGTTGGCGCGAAAGTGCAGCGATGGCGGGATACGCCGTTCGGTCAGGGCGAGTGCTGTCTTGATCACACCAGTCGCACCGGCTGCCATGACTAAGTGCCCTACGTTGCTCTTGACCGAGCCGATCGCGCAGACGCCGTGTTCGTTCGCGTTCTGTTGAAACGCCTGAGTCAAACCTTCAATTTCGATGGGATCGCCCAGCGGCGTGGCCGTGCCGTGGGTTTCCACATAAGAAATCGTGCTCGCTTCCACGCCGGCGTTTTCCAATGCCATCGTGATCACAGCAGCCTGTCCGGCACTGCTTGGCGCGGTGAAGCTCGCTTTGACTCCGCCATCATTATTGATCGCGCCGCCACGCATGACCGCGTAGATCGGATCGCCGTCGCGCAAGGCATCGGAGAGTCGCTTCAATAAAATAACGGCGGCGCCATCGCTGAATACGGTCCCTTGCGCGTCGATGTCGAAACTGCGCGTGTGCCCATCCGGCGACAGCATCGAGCCTTCTTGCGAGACATAACCGCTGCGCGGCGGACAGGTAATCGACGAGCCGCCGGCAAGCGCCATGTCGCAATGACCCGCGCGCAAGGCATCGAAGGCTTGGCAGATCGCGACCAGCGATGTCGAGCATGCGGTGTTCATGCTGATCGCCGGGCCGGTGAGGTTGAGTTTGTGCGCGACGCGCGTAGCGAGATAATCCTTTTCGTTGCTCAGCATCACCTGGAATGCGCCTAGCTTTTCGACAAGGTCCGGCCGCGTGCTGATATGGCGCTGAAAATACGTCGCGTTGTGCATGCCGCCGAAGACGCCGATCGGCACGTCATGCTCGTCCGGAACATAACCGCCACGCTCCAGGCATTCCCAACACAGTTCTAGGAAGATTCGCTGCTGCGGATCCATCAGCTCCGCTTCGCGCGGCGACATACCGAAAAACGCGGCATCGAAGTCTTCTACGCCATCGACAACGCCGCGTGCTGCGACGTAGGCTGGATCGTTGCGCTGTTCGGACGGGATACTCGGGTCGAGCTGATCAGCGCCGAAAAAGGTGATCGACTCGCGACCTGCGCAGAGATTGTCCCAGAACGCTTCGACATCCTTTGCACCAGGGAAGCGACCGGCCATCGCAATGATGGCAACCGGTTCGTCCGCACTTTGAGCGCGATGACGCGAAAGGCGTGGGGCAAGCGCAGCGCGTGCACCGCCGTGTTCGATCATGGCGGCAAGCGCGTCAGGCGTTGGCGTACCGAAGAAGGCTGCTATGGTGGGGACAGTCGACGCCAGCTCGCTGTGAATGCGTGCGACCATGCGCACGGCCAGTAGCGAATTGCCGCCGAGGTCGAAGAAATGATCGTTGCGGCCGACTTGGTCTAGCCCGAGTACATCGGCGAATAGTTCGCAAAGCTGCTGTTCGGTTTTTCCGATCGCTGGTACGTAGACATCGGCAAGTTCAGGCCGACGATTGTCTGGAGCGGGCAGGGCGCGGCGATCGAGCTTGCCGTTCGTCGTGACCGGCAGCGCATCCATCGCGATGTAGATCGCCGGCACCATGAAATCCGGCAATGTACGCGCCAGTTGGTCGCGCAATGCGCGCGTGGTGACCGACGCATCCTCCGCGACGTAATACGCCACCAGTCGTTTGTGCCCGGGTCGATCTTCGCGCGCCAGCACGGCGCATGCGCGTATGCCGGGCTGACGCTGTAGAGCTGCTTCGATTTCGCCGACTTCGATCCGGTAGCCACGAATCTTGATCTGCCCATCGGCCCGGCCGACGAACTCGATCACGCCCTGCGGCAACCAACGCACGAGATCGCCGGTGCGATACAAACGCTCATCGCCGTCACCGAACGAACGGGTAACGAACTTCTCGGCGGTCAATTCGGCGCGCGCCAGATAACCACGCGCAAGCCCCGCGCCGCCGACATACAGTTCGCCGATGACGCCCATCGGCACCGGTTCGCCGCAACTGTTCAAGACATAGAGCGTGGTATTGGCAATCGGGCCTCCGATCGGGATCGAGCGGCTATCGGCGTCGATGTCGCAAGGTATGCGATACGTCGCGGCAAACGTGGTGCATTCCGTCGGGCCGTAGCCGTTGATGATGGTGACATCGGGCAATGCGGCGTAAGCCTTGCGCACATGCGCGACCGACAACGCTTCGCCGCCGATCAGCAGTTGCCGGAGACCGCGCAACTTGCACGCATTCTCGTCGACGATGGCGTTGAACAGTGCCGCCGTCAGCCATGCGATGCGCGCACCGTGGCGTTCGATGGTGTCTTCCATGCCGCAACCGGTGGGAATGCGCTCGTCGTGCACGATGCAGGTGCCGCCATTGAGCAAGGCTCCCAATATCTCCAGCGTCGACGCATCGAAGCCGAGTGGTGCGGCATGCAATACGCGCGGATGGTCGCCGAGATCGACATAGGTCACGTCGCACACCAATCGAATGATCGATTGATGCGTAATCTCGGCACCTTTGGGTGTACCGGTCGAGCCGGACGTGTACATCACATAAGCGAGCGCGCTGCTATCGACAGAACGCGGTTGATACGCCGACGTCTCGCCCTGCAGCTGTTCGAGTTGCACGACGGGTATCTGGACATCGGGTAACGCCGGTACGTTGGCACCTGCAATGATCAAAGCCGCATGCGCGTCGTTGATGACGAAGGCGAGACGTTCCGCCGGATAGCTACGGTCAAGCGGGAGATAGGCCGCGCCTGCTTTGAGTATGCCAAGCACGGCGATCAGTGCGTCGACGGAACGATCGAGCAATAACGCGACCGGTGCGCCAACTTCAACGCCGGCTGCGATCAAACCAGCCGCAACGCGATTGGCGCGGGCGTCGAGTTCAGCATACGAAAGCGTGAGATGAAGCGACTCGATCGCGGGCAAGTTGGCATATCGCTTGGCTTGCTCTGCGAAAAGATCATGGACGGTATCGGCACTACGACGCGGTACCGCCGTGGCATTCCACTCGAACAACATGCGGCGGCGTTCGTCGGGATCGGCGACATCGACCAACGATAAGTCGTCATCGGAGGGAGCACACAACCCAGCGAGCGAGCGCATGACCCCGGCGGAAAGCAAGTCAATCGCGGCGGCATGGAGAGGCGCCCGGAACGCCACTTCGAGCCGGGCAGGGGATGCATGCACGTTCCAACGACTGTTGATGGTGCCGACCACGTCATCGCATGAGGGCTCGGCATCGATCACAGAGAGGTCGTCGCTGACCATCCATGCGGTGTGGCCGTGAATCGGCGATGCGGAATCCAGTGACGAACAGAACGCCTGAAGCCACGTGTTTCGCGCACCGGCGCGCGGTACTTCGATCGGAAGTTGTCTTGATCCATGAGCATCAGCGCGACTGACGAAAACAGTCTGCGCACCCGTAAACCGCGATTCCACTAGCGCCAAGGCCGCGCACAGGATTGTCGCTTCACTCACAGCGTATTGTTGCGCTGTTTCCTTGAGCGCTGCGGCAAGGGGTTCGTCAAGCGCGTATTCACGGCGCGTCCAACCGGTCGGGCAAATGACAGTCTGGGACGGCAATACGTCGAATAACGAGTTGCCTTCAGCCACACCATCCTGGGTTTTGGCTACGCATGTGTTCATGAGGCTTTCGCGATCTCCATGTCGGTGATAGCCGTTAGTGCGTTACGTGATGTCGATCAATCAGCCACTGCATAGGCGCTGGGATGCGCCAGCGATGGACAGGCAGGCGGTCGGCTGCCAACCCCGTGCGCGGCGACCAGGGCGGACGCCGTGGCATAGGTCAGCGTGTCGACCAGAGGGCGTTTGCCCACCGGGATCGGTTTGATGCCTTTGCGGTAGAGAAAATCGTTCATCACATGTCGCATGGCGTTCCGGCGCGTCGCTGCGGTGCTGTACGTCAAGCTAATGGTGATCGACGGCTCGTCGGTGGTTTCGACCATGTGCGGGCAGGTGATCGGCATGTACACACCCATGCCGGGGCCGAGCGTGAAGACGTGCGCGCGTTCGCGAAATGCCTCGCTCCACTTCACCAATTCGAGATCGTGCCGTGCATGGAACACGTCGCGTGCACGCTCGCTGCATACTTCGGTATCGCTGGCATCCCAGACATAAACTTTCTTGGTGCCGCGAACCTGCAGCAAAATGCCGTGATTGCGGTCGATATGAAACGGCGTGATGGTGTGCGGCGAAGCCACGAAAATCCATCCAGCGCGGTAATGCATGCCCGGGTCTTTGCGCTCGATCAACGGCTGGATCGGGTCCATCGCCAAGTTGACCAGGTCGCGGTAGGTCGGATCATCCTGGACGTGACGCAGCAACATCCACGCCTTGGCGTCGTTGATGCCTTGTAGCGTGTCAGCGGCGGATTTGCGATTGGGATACAGACGACCGACATCGTCGAAGTTAGCGTCGGCACCGGCTTCGTTGTTGAACGTAAACAGCCGCGTGCTGCCCTGGAAGCGCTTGCCTAATGCCACCAATTGATCGGGCTGCAATAGAGGATGATCGGACAACCGGTGCCGCACAGCCTGGATGCGCCATGGATCGAAGGTGTCCCAATCGAAATCGATAAGTGCTGCTGCACTGGTGTTCATGATTTCAAACCTCCCCGTCATACGAAAGGTTGGCGCAATAGGTAACTACTCTTTGCGCCGACACATCGCGTATGTCGTCCGCCACGACGCTGTTTTGATGGTCGCAGCGATCTTTACGATGCTAATGCTGACGTCGCTACGTCAGTCCCCCACGGATTCCCCGTTTGTGTTTTCCATGTCAAGCAACTTGCCGGCGCACCAAAAATTGAAAGATGCAGAGCCAGCACACCAATTCATTTGGACTGAAACGCTAACAACCACAAAATGGCGCCTTGCGCAGGCGCACCTGCCCAGCTGACGTTATAGGTACCTGCGGCGGCGACTTGCTTGAACGCCACCGCACATTGCACGCCGCTGTTATCGGGAAGCATCAGATAGCTATCGATGACAGCGAACCCGTTGTTGGGTACGGCGGTCATGCGCTTGACTCCACCATCGCCCCACCACACAGCGATTAGCGTGGCCGGACCGGTCGTGGTCACGTTGCCGCTGGTCATCCGAAGACCGGTGGGTGCGTAGTTCTGGCTTACATCCTGCAGGGTGCCCGCGTGCCTGATTTCGACAAACGGCACGGAGATTTCGCCCGCCGCGTTACCGTTCTTGGCGAGCCGGACGGTATGTTCCGGGCCGCCCTTGGCATCGAGCACCACGTAGGCTTTGACGTTGAAGCGGTCGCCGTAGCCGTTGCCGAACGGCACGTCGTTGCCCAGCTGCTTCCAGTGATTTCCGTAACTGTCCTCAGGGGCGGACGCGTTACTCAGGTATCCGCCATTGAAAACGATCAACGAGCTGTCACGGGGCTGTGTTGTGATCGGATCGGTGATGACGGGGCTGACCCCGAGTCCTTCAGACTGGACTTGCAAGGTATGGGCGCCTAGCGAAGACGATGGGGAAGGGATGTTGGAGACGCCAGGTGCCAGCTGGGCCAAGGCAGCTCCCGGGCCCGCGATCAAAAGCGCGGCAACAGTAGTCCCGCGGCAATAAGCGGCAACGTATTCGCGACGGCCATGCATGGCACACCCCCTACCACAGTAGTGTAATTCTGAGAACTACATCACACTAAGTCAAGCTCAAAATGTGCTTGCGGCGCCGCCAGTCCTGCGCGAGGCTAGCAGGGTCCCGCCGCAGTCGCCCCAGTCGTCAGGCGCGCGTAGGACCACCACCGTTCAACAGGGGAACTGGCGTGGTTAACGAGATTGACTTTCTCGACCTGTACCGGCAGCTCAGGGTGAGCCCCGACTGCGGCCTGCAGGAATTCAAGCAGGCTTACCGCCGCCGGGTATCCACGCTGCATCCCGACCGTGAGCCCCAGAGCTATGCCCGCACGCGCGTTCAACGCCTGCAACAGCTCAACGCCCAATATGAAGCAGCGATGGAGTTTCAGCGACTTCACGGCCGCCTGCCCGGCGCATCGCCGCCTGCGCGAACCGTCATGCCGAACAGGGCTAGTCCGTCTCTAAACCCATCACCCCGGCCACCTTCCAGCGCACGACCACGCCCGAATATGAAGTGGCTGGTCCCGATTGCACTGGTCGCGATCGGGATTTTGTTTTGGGGCGTATCCGCCGTGGTGCCGCAGCCGGACGGGACCGCCGATAGCGCCGCCAACGACAACGATGCCAGCCCTGCCGATGCACCGGCGGCGCCAATGCTGGCAGTGGGCATGTCGCCAGAAAACGTGCGTGCCATCGAAGGCGATCCCGTCGCGATTCGTGATGATCTGTGGGAATACGGACCATCCTGGGTGCGTTTCGACCACGGTTCGCTGGTTGACTGGTATAGCTCGCCATTGCATACGCTGAAAACGACTCGCACACGACCCTCTGCCGCGCGCAATTGATCAGCGCGCGCCGCGATTGAACAAGACCACTTCCACGGTCTCGATCAGGATCAGCATGTCCAACAGCAAATTGTGATTCTTTACGTAAAAAAGGTCGTATTTGAGCTTTTCAGCGGCGTCTTCTTCTGACGCGCCGTACGGATAGCTCAATTGCGCCCAGCCGGCGAGGCCCGGTTTGAGGCAGTGGCGCAGGCTGTAGAAGGGGATCTTTGTGATCAGATCGGCAACAAACTGCGGCCGCTCGGGGCGAGGACCGACGATGCTCATTTCGCTCTTGAGCACGTTCCATAACTGCGGCAGTTCGTCGAACCGCAACTTGCGGCAAATACGACCGACGCGGGTTACCCGATCATCGTGCTTGCTGGCCCAACGCGCCACGCCATCGCGTTCGGCATCGGTGCGCATACTGCGGAATTTCAACAGCCAAAACGGTTTGCCGTCTTCGCCGACACGTTCCTGCCGATACAAGATAGGCTGACCGGGACCCGACTACAGCCGAATCGCCAGCGCCACCGCCAGCATCAGCGGCCAGCACAGCAACAGCAGCATTGTTGCGGCCACCACATCGAAACAGCGTTTACTCAGTCGGTGTAGCGGCGTGGCATTGAAGCCGCTGGAGAAAACCAGCCACGACGGCTCCAGCCACGACAATTGCACGCGCCCGGATTCACGCTCAAAGAATGTAGTGAGGTCGGTAATCATCACGCCCGCCTGTCGGCATTGCAGCAAGCCGTCCATCGGCAGTCTGCCGCGGCGATCGTCTACACCTACCACAATCTCGTTGATTTGTTCGCGCTTGACCAAGGTGACCAGCGGAACATTCAAGGCAAGCACATGCTCTGAGGGAACGGCGATTTCCTCGCCGGGGCTGGGCACGTAGCCGACGATGGTAAAACCGCGGCGATCGGAGCGCCGCCGCATACGATTGTGAATCTGCGCGGCGCGCTGGCCAGTACCGAGAATCAATACGCGCGGCTTGAGCGACTCGATGTCCACTAGGCGCATAAAAAGTAGGCGAAATGCCATGACCGCCAGAAAGCCGATCACCAGCGCGATACCCAGCACACCGCGGCCGACATACGCTTGCGGCACGACGTAATAGCCGATGATCAGTAACAAGCCGCCGATGACGAAGGCAACGGCTTGTCGTGCCACGGCACCCAGCAAGGTCGTTCGCAGATGCGTGCGGTATTCGCCGAGCGCGGCCATCCCAAGCAGAATGACCGACGCAAAAATAAAAGATCGCAGCGGTAAGTGATGCGAAAACCCGATCAGTTCATCGGCATCACGGAAATAGCGAAGATACATAGCCAAGTGAAGTGAGGCCGCAAGCAAAAGCAATTCGGTTACACCGAACAGCAGCAACCACCGCACCGTTTGACGTCGCAGAAAGCGAAACATGTGGATTCCCCCAACGCTATGTCCCTATAGGCGGAATCCGAAACTACGCCTTTTTTATGACGGTGTCGATGTCGATTTAGGTCGGCCTTCTGTGGCCGCAGAGACGTGTATACAAGGTGTTACACACTTGATACACATCGGCGATATCGCATCGAATGATGTCCGTGTGGAACGGTCATCACCTTGCTTGTAGTCCAGATCGATCCCTTCCGACCCGCACTTTTTACGTCGCTTCGGACAGGGCAGCCATGCGTAATCGAGCGCGCAGATGATCGGCGAGCCGCAAGCTCAAGGCGATGATCGTTAAGGTCGGGAACGCCCAGCCACCGGTTGGAAACACCGAGCTTCCGGCAACGTGCAGATTGTCCATGCCATGCACGCGGCACTGCTGATCAACGACACCTTGCTGCGGATCGTCGGACATGCGCGTCGTGCCCAGATGATGGGCAGTGGTATGAACTTGGGCTGTTGCGCTGTCATCCTCGCTCAACCAAGCAGCGGGTCGGTAGATCCCGTCGCAGGCGCCGGCAAGCTCAGCACCGAACAACGCCGCTGCAGTGCGGTAGGTATAGCGATCCAGCGAGGTGAGTCGCCAGTCGACACAAACCTTCGGCAAACCCAGCATGTCGCGTTCTTCAGCGAGCACGATACGGCTATCGGGATTGGGAGCCTGCTCGAAATATCCGATCAGCTCGACCCGGTTACTGCGCACAGTGGGCCTGTTGCCGAGCTTCTGCAGCATGGCTTTGGCGATATCCATGGAGCCCAGTCCGACGCGTAACGCCAGCATCGCCATGTTGTCGCTGCGTGCGCGCGTATCGTCATCATTGGACGGCGCATTTTTCAGCGCTGCGCACAAGCGCGCTTCCAACAATGCATTTTCATCTTGCGTAGCCGGTCGCCATGCAGCACGGAAATCGCGCAAAGATCGAATGCCTTGCGGCACGGATCCTTCCACCGCAAACGGATGCACCCGTCCATTCAAAATGCGATGTGCCTGTTGAAATGCCGGCGACAAGCCGATTTCAGGAAATGCGGGGGCAGGGCCTTTACCCAGATTTCGATCGTAAGGACGCGTAAGCCGTTCTGGCGTATCGGTGATGATAGCGCCCATGCTGCCGCAGGGATGATCCATGAAATAACGGCCAACGAGGTCGTATTCATTACCTATACCGCGCGGCAAAACAGAATTGGATAGCAGCAGCATGCGTGCGTTTTCAATGCCGCCGCATGCAAGCACATAGTGCCGTGCCCGGACGACACCTTTGCGTCCGTCGACAGTGCCGATGCGTGCGTGGCGAATCGAAGCGCCATTAGCCGACGCGTGGAGCTCAAGCAAGTTGGCATGCAATAAAACGGTGATATTCCGTGCTTTTTCAAGCTCGGATCGATAAGCGTTGCCGAACAGAATCGGGCTACGCGCAAACACCGGATTGATCAGCTTGCCGGTGTCGAAGGAGATCGGGGCGCGCGCGACCGAAGTTAGAAAAGAGCCGTCGGTAAATTCGTGCGCCTCAATCTGGCAATATTCTCGCGCACGTTCGTAATAAGACCTCAGTTCGTCATAGGCGATGGGCCAGCCGCTATGCGGCACCCACTGGCGTTCCGCCAAATCGTGTTTGCCCAGCGGAATGCAACCACCGCCCCACAGATTGCAGCTGCCGCCAAATACGCGCATGCGCGAAGTGCCGGCATCCAAGGGCAGGGTGCCGATCGATGTGCCTTCGTATAAGGCTTGGCTTTGTTCTTCGCCGGTGGCTCCTCCGCCTTCGACCAGGCATACGGTTATCGATGTGCCGATGAAGTGTCGTGCGATGGCAATGCCGGCGGCACCGGCGCCGATGACGCACAAGTCTGCGTCGATGTCGGCCTTGGCCGCGCTACCCAGATAATCGATGATCACTTCGCCCCCAGACGCTCACGTTAGCGTGCGCATGCTACTGCGAGCTGCCTAAACTACTCGCGGTAGTAGTCCCTATACCAGCTTACGAAGTTGGCGATACCGGTGGCTACGGAAATTTTCGGCGCGTAACCGACCGACTGTATCAGTTCTGTTACATCCGCTTCGGTATCGGGCACGTCGCCGGCTTGCAGCGGAAGCATCTCCATCCGTGCTTTACAGCCCAGACATTGTTCCAGCACCTCAATGTAATGAAGCAATTCCACCGGTTGTTCGTTGCCGATGTTGTACAGCCGATAGGGCGCTACGCCACTGCTGGCCGGATCGGGGGCTGCACCATTCCAGTCAGCGTTTTTGCCCGGCACGTTATCCAACGTGCGTACGACGCCTTCGACAATATCGTCCACGTACGTAAAGCTGCGCTTGTGTTTGCCGTGGTTGAAAACCTTGATCTGTTCGCCGGCAAGCATGGCTTTGGTGAACAGGAATAGCGCCATGTCGGGGCGGCCCCACGGTCCGTAAACCGTAAAGAAGCGCAGGCCCGTACTGGGAATGCCATACAAGTGCGCATAGCTGTGCGCCATCTGTTCGTTGGCTTTTTTGGTAGCGGCATAGAGCGTGAGCGGATGCTCGGCCGATTGGTGCTCGGAGAAGGGCATGGCGGTGTTGGCGCCGTAGACCGAACTGGTGGAGGCGAACACCAGGTGCTCGACGGCGTGCTGCCGGCAGCCTTCGAGAATATGCAAAAAACCCGTGACATTGCTGGCAACGTAAATATATGGATTTTCCGCGGCGTAACGCACGCCCGCCTGCGCGGCGAGATTGATCACGCGTTGCGGCTTATGCGTAGCGAAAGCGCTTTCCACGGCCGCGCGATCGGCGAGATCGGCATGGATGTGGGTATAACGCGGATGTTCGATGAATCGCGCTAGGCGCGCTTTTTTCAAACGGACATCATAATAATCGTTGAGGCTATCGAAGCCGACGACGTGATCGCCGCGTTCAAGCAGCTTGAGCGCGACATGCGAACCGATAAAACCGGCGGTGCCGGTAACGAGCACTTTCATGGCATGACATCCTTATTCATAGGCGTCCGTCGACCGCTTCGCGCGGGAGCACGTATTTCACGTCATAGATCACTGACGACGGCTTGCCAAAGGCGCGTATGCCTTCCGCGCCCATCGCGACAAATTCCCGATGCCCGACCGCGATAATGACCGCGTCATAATCGCCAGCCCGTGGCTGGGCCACCGGTGTGATCGCATATTCGTGTTCGGCTTCGGCGGCGTTGATCCATGGATCATGGATATCGACCTGGGCGTTGTAACCACAAAGCGCTTTCAAAATGTCGACCACGCGAGTGTTGCGCAGGTCAGGGCAGTTTTCCTTGAACGCCAGACCCAGCATCAGAATACGGGCATTCACCGGGTTGATGCCTTTACACACCATCAAACGGATCACTTCGCCGGCGATATAAGGGCCCATGCTGTCATTGGTGCGTCGCCCGGCGAGAATGACATCCGGGTGATGTCCGACTTCTTGCGCCTTATGCGTGAGGTAATAAGGATCGACGCTGATGCAATGGCCTCCGACGAGGCCGGGTCGAAAGGGCAGGAAGTTCCACTTCGTGCCGGCCGCCTGTAGCACTTCAAGTGTGTCGATGCCAAGCTTGTTGAACAGGATCGCCAGATCGTTGACCAGCGCAATATTGAGATCGCGCTGGGTGTTCTCGATCACTTTGGCTGCTTCTGCCACTTTCAACGAACTCGCCTTGTGCGTGCCAGCGGTGATCACCGAGCCATACAGGCGATCGACGAAATCCGCTGTTTCCGGGGTCGATCCGGAGGTAACTTTGAGAATGCTGGTGACGCGATGGTGTTTGTCGCCAGGATTGATGCGTTCGGGGCTATAGCCGGCAAAAAAGTCGCGGTTATAAACAAGTCCGGACACCTTTTCGAGTATCGGAATACAGACTTCCTCGGTGCAACCGGGGTACACGGTCGATTCGTAGACCACCACATCGCCGATCGCCAGCACCTTGCCAAGTGTTTCGCTCGCCTTGATCAGGGGTGTGAGGTCAGGGCGCTTGGCATTGTCGATCGGTGTCGGCACGGTAACGATATAAGTGTTGCGATCGGCCAGATCGGCCAGATCGGCACTGAAGCGCAATCGCGTGGCGGCAGCCAACTCGTTGGCGTCCATCTCCAGCGTGTTGTCGCGACCGGCGCGCAGTTCCTCGATACGCGTTTTATTGATGTCGAAACCGACGGTGTCGTAGTGTTTGCCAAACTCCGCGGCCAGTGGCAGGCCTACATAGCCGAGTCCGATGATGGCGAGCTTGGTGTTTTCCAGATTCCGCATACGAACTTCCCGGTCGTTGATATTTTCTGAAACGAAATGAAAGGCCGCCTGACCCGTGCAGTTGATACTAATTAAGGTGACACGTAAGTGGCTGACGGCAATGTCGTCTACCGCCTAACTATGCCATCCTTCAGGCCATATGGATAAGACATTTAAATACAATAACTTATGTTACTTTCTTTTGACACTTGAACCGAGCGTGGGAAGGCGACATAGGTACGCCAACGTACCGACATGAGAAGTCAGCGGCCTTCAAGATAATGTCGTTTGCTTCCTGAGGGATCTGTGAGAAGGAGCGCCTGCATGAATCCCATAGCCCTCGCCTTCACGGTCGCCGGTGGCCTATTCATGGTCCAGGGCAGTCTGTTTGTTGCCATTGGCGTTTAGGTATTTGCGGCTTTCGTCGTGCGACCGCCGAAAATGTCACGTATCGACAAGCCATAACAAAGTCGGTGATGTATACGGTTTTTGCTCGCCACATTAATTTCTTCAGTGAGAGGCGTTTTTATGCATTTCAATCTCAGTATCACTCCCCTGGTTTCATTGATCGCCGGCATTCTTATTTTGATGGTGCCCCGCCTCTTGAGCTATATCGTTGCCTTCTATCTGATCATCGTGGGGCTTGTAGGATTGTTCGGAACAGGAAACCTTCACTTTTGAAAGTGCTGTTGTGAATCGATAGTCAGTCATCCAAGAAAAAAGCCCGGCTTTCGCCGTAATGCTGTTCACTTAAGCATTGCATCGTAGCCAAGGCATCCCAAGAATCCGGTCTTCACGTGTTGAAGGCCGGATTTTTTTGTGTCCCTGCAAAGTGTTCTGTTTGATATCGATGAGCTGCACTCGTTTTCTGA